>NZ_JACJDO010000012.1:0-95731 GCF_014163535.1 Pseudoalteromonas sp. SR45-4 | reverse complement strand
TCCATGTCCCGTCTGTTAACATTAATCTTGGCATGTAGGTTCGGTGTAAAGTTTTCTGGCGAATTCAATTATACCTTATCTTCATGCTGTTTGTTTTTCATACCACAAAGATCAACACGCCCTAGTCATTCTTTCAATTTGTTCTCTGAGTTTCTTTAAATCGCCTGCCATTTTATGGAGTGGATCACCACCACCAATTTCAGTTATTCCTTTTAATTCAGCAAAGTCGATGGTTAACTCATTAGAATAAATATTATCCTCTACGTCAGAGTAAGAAACAATTATTGTGAAAAAAGGAGTGAACATATCATCGCCTTTCAATTTTCCCTTTAGATCATAAAAACTGAACAAAAAGCTATCTACGTTTTGGTTAATGCCTAAAGAGTGCATACCGTTGGAAAAAACATGAAGCTTTAAGAAAAGATCTACTATTACATTTTCACCTTCAGAAATTTCCGCACCACTTTGATCGACAAATTTGAAACTGACATTTCTGGCAATACCTTTTCCTAAGTTGCTTAAATTGACCATCATTAAATTAAACGCTATATCACTATTTTTAAGTGTGACTGACACGGCAGGTCTAATATTTTCTTTTCTAAGGGAATTGACTTGCTCTATTTGAGCTTCTCTTAAGTACCAAGTTTCTTTAGCTAAAATAAACGTTAAAACAGCTATTGCAACTGTAGCTAAAGCAGCAACCCAAGAAGATAGCGAATCAGCTGTTAAAATCGCAGATAATTGAATTTGACTACCTGTAACTATTCCCAGTATGTAAATTAATGGAGCGCTTACAAGTCCAATTACTGTCATCAAAGGAATTAAGCTTCTCTCATTTCTCCGTTTACTCATAACTATCCTTAAACTGCTAACGAGGCTGTAGATTAACTCGTTTTTTATTTTTTTTATTGATAAACAAACCATAGCTGAGTTCCAATTTTGGTTCAATCGATTATTGTATTTTATGCAAAATATAAAGTGCGAGTTTGATGTTGTTTTAATTGGCATTTTGGAAGGAATTACTGGTGTTTAAGTGGCTTTATTGAGGTTAAAAGGCCTTACCCACCTTAATGCATCGTGTTTGCAGCTTTTCTATATTATGAACAAGGCAATACAGTTGCCACTGCTCATTCACCTGACTCCATAACAGATAAAAAGTCGTAACATATAAAAAGGACAGCGCATAACTTTGGCAAATAACTGTAACGCGCTAAAGCACGCCCTACATATTAGCTGAACCTTTTTACTTTTAACCTATAATAAAAAAGCCGCTGTTTGTAATTAACAGCGGCTTTCTTTTTAAGCTCATAAGCCTAAAACCTGACTTAAAGCTTAAGTTTTATTTTATTGCTTACCAATCACTTCAAGGCCGCCCATATATGGGCGTAATACTTCTGGTACTACTACTGAGCCATCGGCTTGTTGGTAGTTTTCTAGTATGGCTACGAGTGTACGGCCAACGGCTAAACCTGAGCCATTTAGTGTATGTAGTAACTCTGGCTTTTTAGCCCCTTCGCGGCGAAAACGTGCTTGCATACGACGCGCCTGAAAATCTACCATATTTGAACATGATGAAATTTCGCGGTAGGTGTTTTGCGCTGGTAACCATACTTCTAAGTCGTAGGTTTTAGCTGAGCCAAAGCCCATATCACCCATACATAAAATTACTTTACGGTACGGTAGTTCAAGCTCTTGTAGTATTTGCTCCGCATGACCTGTTAACTCTTCAAGCGTTGCCATTGAGTCTTCTGGTTTTACCAGCTGTACCAGTTCTACTTTATCAAACTGGTGCTGGCGAATTAAGCCGCGAGTGTCGCGACCATAGCTGCCGGCTTCACTTCTAAAACATGGCGTGTGCGCGGTTAAACGAATTGGCAAATCGCTTTCGTCGTAAATTTCATCGCGGGCGCTGTTAGTAAGTGGTACTTCTGCTGTAGGGATTAAGCTAAAGCCTGATTGTTGTTCGCCATCGTCGTTTACAAGGCCTAGCGTGTGGAATAAATCGCCCGCAAACTTAGGTAATTGGCTAGTACCGTATAGACTTGCGCTATTTACTAGGTACGGTACGTACATTTCTGTGTAACCGTTTTTGTCTGTGTGGGTGTCTAGCATGTATTGCGTTAATGCACGATGCATACGCGCTACTTGGCCGCGCATTACAGTAAAGCGTGCGCCACTAATTTTAACGCCCATTTCAAAGTCTAAGCCGTTTAAGTCTTGGCCTACATCAACGTGATCTTTCACGTCAAAATCAAACTTTTTAGGTGTGCCCCACGTTAGTATTTCAACGTTGTCGTCTTCGTCTTTACCTGCAGGTACTGATTCGTCTGGCAAGTTTGGAATTGCTAAGGCAATGTCGTTAATTGCGGCTAATACTACATCTTGCTGCGCTTTTGCTGCGTCTAGCTCGCTACCTAAGTTAGCAACTGCATCTAGTAGCGGTTGAGCGTCTTCGCCTTTGGCTTTAGCTTGGCCAATTGCTTTTGCGCTTGCATTACGCTGACTTTGAAGTTCTTGCGTTTTTACTTGTAATGTTTTGCGTTTTTCTTCAAGTGCCGTGACCGTCGCTACATCGAGTTCGTAACCGCGAGCCGCTAAGCGTGCTGCAGTTTGTTCGATATCTTGACGTAAAAATTTAGAATCTAACATGTTAGTTTTTAACCTTTTTGCATTACTAGCTGAAGGCCCAGCCAAGCCATAAAAATACACACCATCACGTTTAAGATGATATTGAGGGCCATTTTAATAAAGTGACCTTGTTGTAATAACAACAGCGAATCCATTGAAAATGTTGAAAAGGTGGTTAACGCACCTAAAAAGCCAACCCCGATCAGGGCTTTAGCAGGGCTTTCGGCGATTATATCTTTATCTAGTAAACCGTACAAAATGCCCATCAACAATGAACCCAGAATATTAACCGCCAACGTGCCAAAAGGGAATCCCCTACCGAGGAGTTTTAGCATGCTTTCGCTAATAAAAAACCGTAAACACGCTCCTGAGGCTCCGCCAAGGGCGATCATCATATAAAGTTTAATCATTTTCGTATCGTTTAAGTGGGCTTTGCGCGTCGCGCTCTTTTAGGTAATCGAGCTTTTGCTTAATTTTTTGCTCAAGGCCACGATCGCTCGGTAAGTAATACTCCCTACCTTGCATTTCTGGTGGTAAATACTTCTCTCCGGCTGCAAATGCACCTTCTTCGTTGTGCGCATAACGATACTCAGCGCCATACCCTAAGTCTTTCATTAAGTTGGTTGGCGCATTGCGTAAATGCTCTGGCACGGGGTAACTTGGCTCGTTTTGGGCATCGGCCTTGGCTTGATTAAACGCCATATACACCGCATTACTTTTAGGTGCGCTGGCTAAATAAAGTGTGGCTTGGGCAATTGCGCGTTCGCCCTCGCTTGGGCCAACTCGCTGAAAAATATCCCATGCGTTTAGCGCCACTTCCATAGCGCGCGGATCGGCGTTGCCTATGTCTTCTGTGGCAATGGCAAGTAAGCGCCTAGCTACATATAAAGGGTCACCCCCACCGGCTAAAATACGGCAATACCAATACAGCGCGCCATCGGGAGAGCTGCCACGTACTGATTTATGAAAGGCCGATATTAAATCGTAAAATTCATCGCCGCCTTTGTCGTATTTAGCTAAATGTGTGGGCAGCACTTGGCTAAGTACGTGCTCGTCTACCTTGTATTGGCCGTTTTGCTCTGTGGTTAAATCAACCGCTTGCTCAAGTAAGTTAAGTACTTTGCGCGCATCGCCACCACTTGCTTGGCACAGTGCTTTTTTTGCGTTGTCGGCAATTACTATGTGCTTTTGGCTTAATTGTTCGTCTTGTTTGAGTGCACGATCTATTACTGTGTATAGGTCGGTATCGGCAAGCGATTTTAAAACATACACCCGCGCCCGCGACAAAATAGCGTTGTTAAGTGCAAACGAGGGATTTTCGGTGGTTGCACCTACAAATATAAAGGTGCCGTCTTCTATGTGCGGTAAAAATGCATCTTGTTGAGATTTATTAAAACGGTGAACTTCGTCAACAAACATTAAGGTGCGTTGGCCACGGCTTTGTAGGTTTTCGCGCGCCTGCGTAACGCTGTCGCGAATGTCTTTAACGCCTGCAGTAACTGCCGACATTTGAATAAGCGCAGCATCGGCATGATTAGCTATTATTTGCGCGAGCGTTGTTTTACCTACGCCCGGCGGGCCCCACAATATTAAACTATGGCAGCGCCCTGCAACAATTGCCTGATGCAGTGGTTTATCGGCGCTGAGTAAGTGCTGCTGACCAATGTATTCATCAAGCGTTGTTGGGCGCATACGCGCTGCGAGTGGGCGTACATCGGGCCCAAAGTTAAATCCTAAGTTACTCACCGTTACTCTGATCGTCTATTTCAACACCTTCAGGGGGCGTAAATTCAAAGGTGCTTTTATCAAGCGGCGTATTAACTTGTGCATCATTAAAAGTAAACGACGATAACTGCCCTGAATTATCGGTTACCACTAATTTAGCCAAACCTTGCTCGTTACCAGCAAAGGTTATATCTAGCTGCTCCACTTGGCTTTCTACGCCTTTGTTTGGCGTTACGCTAAAGCCGCTATTTGTAGCCAGTACGCTGTATTTTTCCCACTGCGCTGGGTCTTTTGAGGTAAGTAACACAAACGGCGTTGAATCTATAAGGCTGCTAGTTTGCATAATAGTTACTTGCTCGGCAAAGCTGTCGAAGTAATATGTTTTATCCCCATTAGATACAAATAATGTATCGTCTGGATTGGTTTGCTGCCAGCGGATCATCATAGGTTGTTGCAGGGCAATCGTGCCCTCGCCTTGCATTACTGCTTGGCCTTGTTTGTCTGTTACTTTTTGCGAGAACTGCGCTTTAAAGCTTTTTAGCGATGCGAGTTGATCTTGTAATGCTTGGCTGTCGTCTGCAAAGCTTGGCGTAGCAACTAAGCTGCCAAGTACTAATAATAAGGTGTTAAGTTTTTTCATTAATTTGCTCCATTAGGTACTAATACATCGCGAGCGCCATTGTGGCCAGCTGAACTCACGATACCCGATGTTTCCATTTGTTCTACTAAGCGTGCTGCGCGGTTATAGCCAACACGTAATTTACGTTGCACAGACGACACCGATACTTTACCGGTTTCAATTACAAACGACACGGCTTCGTCGTATAGCGGATCGTTTTCTTCATCTGCGTTTTCGCTGGCTTCACCCGGTAATAAAATATCCTCGTTCGCGTCGCCATTAAGTATTTCGTCTATGTAATTTGGTTTAGCACGGGCTTTCCAGTCGTTTACTACTGCGTGTACTTCGTGGTCGTCTACAAACGCGCCATGCACACGCTCAGGAACACTTGTACCTGGCGGTAAATACAACATATCACCCATACCTAGTAAATTTTCGGCACCTTGTTGGTCAAGTATAGTGCGCGAATCTATTTTACTCGATACCTGAAACGCCATACGCGTTGGTATATTTGCTTTAATTAAACCGGTAATTACGTCTACCGATGGGCGCTGTGTTGCCAGTATTAAATGAATACCTGCGGCACGTGCTTTTTGCGCAATACGGGCAATTAGCTCTTCTACCTTTTTACCTACAATCATCATCATGTCGGCAAATTCGTCAATTACTACCACTATACTAGGTAGTTTTCCAAGCTCATCTGGGCCATCTTTCATGCCATCGGTGTCTTTAAATAATGGGTCCATTATTGGATAGCCCGCGTCTTTGGCTTCAAGCACTTTTTGGTTGTAACCTTTTAAGTTACGTACACCCAAAGCCGACATTAGCTTATAACGACGCTCCATTTCGCCTACACACCAACGCAGTGCATTAGCAGCTTCTTTCATGTCGGTAACTACTTCACACAATAAATGCGGAATACCTTCGTATACCGAAAGTTCAAGCATTTTAGGGTCAATCATGATCATACGTACATCATCAGGCCCCGATTTGTACAGTAAGCTTACTATCATCACATTAACGCCCACTGATTTACCCGAGCCTGTAGTACCGGCTACCAGTAAATGTGGCATTTTACCAAGGTCGGCACATACCGGCTCCCCAGCAATATCTTTACCTAATACCATAGTGAGTGGCGATGGGTTTTGCTCAAATTTAGGGGCGTTTATTACTTCTGATAAACGCACTATTTCGCGATACTTGTTAGGCAGCTCTATGCCTACATAGGTTTTACCCGGAATAACCTCAACCACACGTACACTAATTGCCGAAAGCGAACGGGCTAAATCTTTTGCTAAACCGGTAATTTTAGACACCTTTATACCGGGTGCCAAATCTAGCTCAAAGCGTGTAACAACTGGCCCTGGGTATACTGCTACAACCTTTGCTTGTACGTTAAAGTCGAGCAGTTTTGTCTCTACTAGTCGCGATACTGTATCGAGCTCTTCTTGCGAAATAGGGTTTTTAGCTTTGTCGGGTCTGTCGAGTAAATCAAGCGATGGTAATGGCCCTAGTGGCGGCTCTTGATTAAGTAATTGTTCAAATTTTTCTTTGGCTGTTGGCGGCGGCTGATACGCAGCTTTTGGCTTGTTCATTGGCCTTGCTGGCGATACTACCGTAGTTACAGGCTTTTCTGGCTCTACTACTGGGCTCTGATCAAGTGCATTAAGTGCAGCTTCTGTATCCATTGGATCGTCATCTATGGCGCTAAAGCCAATTTCTTGATCGAGAATGTCGTCTAGCTCGTCAAACGGCATAAATTCGTCGCTAATTTGCGGCTCATTAAATGGCGTTTGCGGTTTGTTAATTGATTTTTGTTTATTTACTTTTTTGGTATTTGTTTCATCGGCTTGCTCGTTGGTGTCTGGTTCAAATTGTGCGTCTATTTGCTGATTATCATTACCTGCTAAACGCTCTCGGTTTAACCAGCCTTTTACATAATTGCTAATGTAACGATAAAAACGTACGATTAAATCACCTAAATAATCAACAAAATCTACCCACGAAACGCCCGTTAATAATGTTAAACCGGCAAAAAAGAAGCACAATAATAGTATTGAAGTACCGGTAAAGTTAAATGCTGGCATCATTGCCGATTCAATCACATCGCCCACTACCCCGCCTGATGAAAAGTTATAAATGTCATCAAAATTAATGCTGCTAATAGCGGTAGCTGAGGTAATAAATAAAGCAAAACCAATAACACGCAATGCTAAGGTGGTGTAGTCGAGTTGTAAAATTCGGTGCGGTTGTTTAAATAATAAATAACCAAATATCTGAATTGCGGCCGGTACTAAATAAGCCAACCAGCCAAAAGTGAGTAATAATATGTCAGCAATCCATGCACCCGCAGCGCCAGTAATGTTTTTTACTTCGCTAAAGCTAGTTTGCGACCATGCAGCATCCGCCGGATCAAAGCTGATTAAGGCACATAAAATAAATATTGCTGTAAAAGTGCTGATTATCAGCCCTGTTTCTAATAGCCTTTGCACACCGTTTAGGCGCATAATTCCCTATTCCTCTTTATTATTTTTACACTCACTTAGCAGTGGAATACCTTAGCAGGAAATGTATTTTGTTGCACTTTATCTTAACCTTGATGGCCTGATTATGAACAAGTTTTTATAATTTAAACTTATATTATGCGAAACTAATTATAAATTACTATATTAGCCTATAAATAACACACATATTGTAAATCAGCTTAAGCAACATAGGGGCGAATAATTACGCCTTCCTCGCCTTTTACTTCTTCCATTACTACATAAGTACGACTTTCGCTAACATTGGGTAACTTTAAGAGTATATCGCCCAGTACTCCTCGATATTCTGACATGTCGTTTACCCGCGTTTTAAGTAAAAAGTCAAAATTACCCGATACTAAATGGCACTCTATTATTTCGTTATGCTTTTTAACTGCAGCACTAAATTCGTCAAATACATCTGCCGATGTTTTAGTAATAGTTACCTCAACGTATACCGATAAACCTTGGCCAAGCTTAGCCGGATCAACCACAGCCTTGTAACCAAGTATATAACCTTCTCGCTCCAACTTTTTTACACGCTCTAAACAAGGTGTCGCACTTAAGCCAACTCGTCGGGCCAGTTCCACATTAGATAACCGCCCATCCTGTTGTAATTCCACTAATATTTTGCGATCTATTCTATCTAATAGTGTATGCATACTCACCTAGTTTATTATTCTGTTTAAAAGCCAAAAACAGATATTATCACTATAATATGTTAAAAAAAAGGTAAGACACACTAGCAACTCATGAATATAATAGTGAAAAAACTTATCCCGTTCTAACAAGGCAAAATTATGATTATAGGTGTACCTAAAGAAATTAAAAACCATGAATACCGCGTAGGTATGGTTCCTGCTAGTGTTCGTGAGCTCGTTAATCACGGCCACCAAGTATTAGTGGAAACAGATGCGGGTATGGGCATTGGCTTTACTAACGACGATTACGTACAAGCCGGTGCTGAAATTTTAGCAACACCTGCTGATGTATTCGCAAAAGCCGAGATGATAATTAAAGTAAAAGAGCCACAAGCAATTGAGCGTGCCATGCTGCGCGAAGATCAAATTCTTTTCACTTACTTACACCTTGCCCCTGATTTACCACAAACTGAAGACCTAGTTAAAAGCAAAGCAATTTGTATTGCATACGAAACAGTCACAGACTCTCGCGGTGGCCTTCCTCTATTAGCACCTATGAGTGAAGTAGCAGGTCGTATGTCTATTCAAGCGGGCGCACAAGCGCTTGAAAAAATAAATAAAGGCAGTGGTATGTTACTTGGTGGCGTACCGGGCGTTGAGCCAGCTAAAGTAGTTATTATTGGCGGCGGTATGGTTGGCCGTAGCGCTGCACTTATGGCGGTTGGTTTAGGTGCAAACGTAGTAATACTTGATCGTAACATTGACGTATTACGCGCACTAGACGCACAGTTTGGCAACAAAGTACGCGCTATTTACTCAACTGCCGACGCACTTGAAAAACACGTACTAGAGGCCGATTTAGTAATTGGTGGTGTACTTATTCCAGGTGCAGCTGCACCTAAACTAGTAACTGCTGCGCACATTAAAGCCATGAAACCAGGCTCTGCAATTGTTGACGTTGCCATTGACCAAGGTGGCTGTATTGCTACCTCTAAAGCAACTACCCATGCAGATCCTACGTTCATTGTTGATGACGTTGTTCACTATTGTGTTGCTAATATGCCGGGCGCTGTGCCACGTACTTCTACGTTTGCACTTAACAATGCAACCTTGCCGTTTATTATTAACCTTGCAAACAAAGGTTATAAAAAGGCATTGCTTGACGACGCTCACTTCTTAAAAGGCTTAAACGTAATAAAAGGCCAAGTAACTTACAAAGAAGTAGCACAAGCGTTTAACATGGAATATGTTGATCCTCGTACTGCGCTAGAAAACGTTTAATTTAGCGTAAAGCACTCAAGCATTAACTTACTTGAGTGCTTTAGAGTAAACATTAGTGCAAACAAAAAAAGCAGCTATTAGCTGCTTTTTTGTTGTATAGATTTTAAATTTTATAAGGTTACTTATATAAAACGTTTAATTATAAAATCTACTTTTACACGTTTTGCTTGGCCAAGTAACTTTTTAACCGCTTGCGGATAATCGTCCATGGTTTCTAAATCATCTGGGCCAGTTAAACGGCGACAGTGCTGCAGAATTTCTTGCTTTTCGTTGTCAATATCTTGCATTATTGTTTGCTGTGGATCTTCAATTAAAATACCATTTTCAACATCTAGTCCCCACGCCCGCGGGTTAAGGTTATGACCACTGAGTAAATGTACTTTTCTGTCTGAACAAATGCCTTTTAAATGAAACGAATTACTGTTGTGCTTCCATAAATAAACGTTTAAATTACCGTTATCAATATGGCGTTTTTGCGTTTTAACAAATTTATGCAAAATAGTTTCGTATAAATACGGCAACGCGCCTATTTTACTAAATGGCTCGCTAGGCGGTACATAAAAGTCGTTAGCCGTTTTATCGCCCACTACAATAGTGACTTGCTTACCTTGTTTTAATAAGCGGCGTAATGAGCGCATTAATGGCGCCGGAAAATTAAAGTAAGGCGTGTACAACACTAGCTCTTGCTCGGTGGCGTCAAACATGGTTTTAATTAAACGATTAAGTTCGTTATTGCGTCGCCCTAATCCTAAAAACAAACGAATACCTAAGGACTGAGTATTATGCAGCTCGGCGCTGTTATACCTTGCTGTTTTTAAATCACGCATTAATTGCTTTTGATCTAATCTAAAGTCATTAAGCTTTGGCAGCGGGCGGCTATCAATACGCGGCACTGCATTTGAGCTAAGTAATGTTGTTTCAATAAAGTCTATTACAGCATCGCACAATGCGTTTTGCGTAACTAAAAAGTAACGATCGAGGCGATAACGGTCGTTATACTCTAAATACACATTATTTATACTCGCGCCGCTATAAAGCAAGGTGTCGTCAATCACAAAACCTTTTAAATGCAATACGCCAAATAACTCTTTCGCTTTTACTGGTACGCCGTATACCTGCACGTTCGATTGAAACTTTTCGAGGTAATCACAATATAAACTGGCATTCCCCTCAGATTTTTCGGCACCAATAAGGCCACGTTGCGCGCGATGAAAATCTACCAGCACTTTTATTTCAAGCTCTGGGTTAGCTAATGACACCTGGTGCAGTGCCTCTAAAACTTCACGTCCGGCTTCATCATCTTGTAAATAAAGCGTGGTTATATAAATTCGTTTTTTTGCGTTGGCAATTAAACGTAGCAATTGCGTACGGTACTCTTGCGCATTGGTTAAGACGTTAAGGTCTTTTGAAGTCAACCCAAATGCGGGTTTTTCCTGCCAAAATAACATAGTTGCCTATTCACTTAGGTCACATAATCTTTCAGTGACAAATCAAAATTAGGTAAAACATATCAAAAAAAATCAAACCGGTCATGAATTAACGCAGTTTTGTTGCGTATTAGTCTGTTTATTGAACTAATTTTACTTATTAGACATAAATTACTCCATTTTAAGTACACAATATTGCACAGCTTTAAAATTTGTTAAAAAAATTAATCACGGATTTTGTTTACTTCCTGCTTGTTTTTCTTAGAATCGAGCGCATTACAGAGTGAATTAAACGTTTAGGAAAAAACCATGACTGAAGCAAAACATTGTAAGTTACTTATTTTAGGCTCAGGCCCCGCTGGTTACACTGCCGCAGTTTACGCAGCCCGCGCAAATTTAAACCCGGTATTAATTACTGGTATGCAACAAGGTGGCCAATTAACCACCACTACCGAAGTAGAAAACTGGCCTGGCGATGCGCATGGCTTAACTGGTCCTGCGTTAATGGATCGTATGAAAGAGCATGCTGAGCGCTTTGAAACTGAAATTATATTTGATCACATAAATAAAGTAGACGTGTCTAAACGCCCTTTCACTTTAACTGGCGACCAAGGCACTTACACCTGTGACGCACTTATCATTGCAACAGGCGCGTCTGCTAAGTACCTAGGCTTAGAGTCAGAAACAAATTTTCAAGGCCGTGGCGTATCTGCGTGTGCGACCTGTGATGGTTTTTTCTATAAAGGACAAAAAGTAGCGGTTGTTGGCGGCGGTAACACAGCTGTTGAAGAAGCGCTTTACTTATCTAACATTGCCGATGAAGTGCATGTAATTCACCGTCGTGATAGTTTCCGTAGTGAAAAAATATTAGCCGACCGCCTAGCTGAAAAAGCAGCAAACGGTAATGTGGTAATGCATTACAACCGCACGCTTGACGAAGTATTAGGTGACCAAATGGGCGTTACCGGTGTGCGTATTAAAGATGCAAACTCTGATGCAACTGAAGAATTAGACCTAGCGGGCGTATTTATTGCTATTGGCCATAAGCCAAATACCGATATGTTTGTTGGCCAACTAGAGATGAAAGACGGCTATATAATTGTTGAGTCGGGCCTTAATGGCAACGCTACACAAACTAGCGTACCAGGCGTATTTGCCGCTGGTGATGTGTCGGATCATATTTACCGCCAAGCAATTACTTCTGCCGGAACAGGTTGTATGGCAGCATTAGATGCTGAGCGCTTTTTAGATAATCTATAAGCTGTTAAGTGTTTAGTGAAAAAGGCTGATAAATCAGCCTTTTTTTATGTCTAAATTATAGTTACACTTTTGTTATTCGTTTTTATTGAAGTATTGTATGAAAAAGCAGCTGTACCAGCTAAGTAATACCGATATAGCATTTCCTCCTATAGAGTGCGCTCTCGACTCCCCCGACGGTTTACTCGCTATTGGTGGCGATTTAAGTTTAGCGCGGCTAAGTAACGCTTATAATAATGGTATATTTCCGTGGTTTAGCGAAGACGAGCCAATAATGTGGTGGTCGCCCAGTGAGCGCGGCATTGTAGAGCTCGATAATTTTCATATTAGTAAAAGCCTGCGCAAGCATTTAAAAAAGCACCCGGTCACCGTTACTATAAATAATGCCTTTATTGAAGTGATTGAAGCATGCTGCGAGCAACGCATTGATACCGATGGTACGTGGATCATCTCTGATATGCTCACTGCGTACATTAACGCCCATAACGCAGGCATTGCCCATAGTGTAGAAGTGTGGCGCGAGGGAGAGCTTGCAGGTGGCTTATATGGCATTATGCAAAATGGTGTTTTTTGTGGCGAGTCGATGTTTCATCATCAAACAAACTGCTCTAAGCTGGCTATGTGGGCGTTGGTTAATTGGCTTAAGCGCCATAACGCGCATTTTATTGATTGTCAGCTCGAAAACCCCTATTTAATGTCGTTAGGGGCGACAGTGATCCCACGCCCTGCATTTTTAGCTAAACTACACGCAGCGCAAAATTATAAAGTAGACCCTGCTATGTGGATACCACAGGAGCTTAACGCTATTTATGAATGAACATATTCCTGCACGCGCTGGTTTAAGCCAAGAGTTTGCTTGTAGTTATTTACCCAACCGCCAAGAGCAGTTATTGGTCATTCTTGATCCAAGTTGCTACAGCAGCGATAAATTTGAGTCTTTGCTGGCGTTAGGTTTTCGTCGCAGCGGTAACCAAATTTACTGCCCGCACTGTCCAACTTGCAGCGCATGTAGCTCTGTACGTGTATTAGCACAAGAGTTTATTGAGACAAAATCGCACAAACGTAAACTAAACAAAGCAAAAACACGCTTTGAAGTTAAATATTCTAACCAAGAGCGCCCGCAATACTACGCGCTGTACAGTAAATATATTAGTTTGCGCCATCAAGACGGTAGTATGTATCCTCCTGATAAAACACAGTTTCAGAGTTTTTTATTATGCAGTTGGTTAAACATCACTTTTATAGAACTTTGGGATCAAGACAATTTAGTTGCGGTTGCCGTAACTGATTGTATGGACAAGGCTATTTCAGCTATTTATACTTTTTTTGACCCCGACTATGAGCAGTATAGTTTGGGCACTGTGATGATTTTACAGCAGCTAATATTTGCTAAAGCACAAAATAAGCACTACGTGTACTTGGGCTACCAAATAGACGAATGTCCTAAAATGAACTACAAAACGCAATTTTTACCGGCGCAAAAACAAGTCAAAGACCAGTGGTTGACTATTTAATTTGCAAAAATAGCCGCTGCGCCTTTACTTATTGGCGTATTTTGGGCAGAATCTGCAGCGTTTAACTATTAAAGAGGTGTTACGCTAAACATGGCGAAAGAAGACGTAATCGAAATGCAAGGGACAGTCCTTGATACTTTACCAAATACAATGTTCCGAGTTGAGCTAGAAAATGGTCACGTAGTTGTGGCTCACATTTCAGGCAAAATGCGCAAAAACTATATCCGTATTTTAACCGGCGATAAAGTAACGGTAGAAATGACCCCTTACGATTTATCGAAAGGTCGTATCGTATTCCGTGCTCGCTAAGTAAGTGCGTAAACGAGATTTAGTTTTTGGCTAGTGTTTCACTAGCTTTAAGCGTTTATTAAATGTAATTGATGGATATTAACTAGCAATTACATTTAATAAACAAAAAACCCAGCCTTGCTGGGTTTTTTGTTGTCTATAAAACATTACAAAAAAAGGCCTGCTTTTTAAAAGCAGGCCTTTTTATTTAACTCATTTAGCGCATATTAAACTAAGCGGGTGTTAAATCACTTTGATAATCAAAGCGAATTTTTTTATCTTTAACCGATACTTTAACCGTACCGCCTTCAACAAGTTCACCAAAGAGTATTTCGTTGGCTAATGGTTTTTTAAGCTGCTCTTGGATAATACGTGCCATAGGACGTGCCCCCATCGCTTTGTCGTAACCTTTGTCAGCCAACCATTCCCGTGCTTTAGCACTTAGCTCAAGATTAACTGACTTTTTATCCAGTTGCGCTTGAAGCTCTACAATAAACTTATCAACCACAAGTAAAATAACGTCTTTATCAAGGTGATTAAACCAAATAATGTTATCTAAACGGTTTCTAAACTCTGGTGAAAATACTTTATTAATTTCACCCATTGCATCGTGCGTATGGTCTTGCTCGCTAAAACCAATTGACGCACGCGTTGTTTCTTGCACGCCCGCATTGGTGGTCATTACCACGACTACATTTCTAAAATCGGCTTTGCGGCCGTTATTATCAGTTAATGTACCGTGATCCATTACTTGCAACAATATGTTGTAAATATCTGAATGCGCTTTTTCAATTTCATCTAACAGTACTACCGCATGCGGGTTTTTAATTACCGCTTCAGTGAGTAACCCACCTTGCTCAAAACCAACATAACCTGGTGGCGCACCAATTAGTCGACTTATTGCATGGCGCTCTACGTACTCCGACATATCAAAGCGAATAAACTCAACACCCATACATTTAGCTAGCTGTTTAGTTACCTCGGTTTTGCCTACCCCTGTTGGGCCTGCAAATAAGAACGACCCTACCGGTTTTTCTTCGTTGGCTAAACCAGAGCGCGATAAGCGAATAGCTGATGTAAGCGCATCAATAGATTGATCTTGCCCAAACACCAACATTTTTAAATTGCGGTCTAAGTTTTTTAGCGTTTCTTTGTCGCTAGATGACACACTTTGCGGTGGAATACGCGCCATTTTAGCCACAATGTTTTCTATATCGGCAACGCCAATGGTTTTTTTACGTTTAGAGCTAGGCAGTAAACGTTGGCTTGCACCGGCCTCGTCAATTACGTCAATTGCTTTGTCGGGCAAATGGCGTTCATTAATATATTTTGCACTTAGCTCTGCCGCTGCTTTTAATGCTTTTTGCGTATAACGAATGCCATGGTGCGCTTCGTAACGCTCTTTTAAACCATTTAATATTTTAGTGGTATCGGCAACACTCGGCTCAAGCACATCAATTTTTTGAAAGCGACGTACCAAAGCACGGTCTTTCTCAAAAATATTTTTGTACTCGTTATAAGTTGTCGAACCCATACAGCGTAATTGCCCACTAGAGAGTAGCGGCTTAAGTAAGTTTGATGCATCCATAACTCCACCCGATGCCGCGCCGGCACCAATAATGGTATGAATTTCATCAATAAATAAAATAGAACCCGGTTGTGCTTGCAACTCTTTTAGTAAGCTTTTAAAGCGTTTTTCAAAATCGCCACGGTACTTAGTACCTGCCAATAATGCGCCCATATCAAGCGAGTAAACAACTGCATCGGCAATTACTTCGGGTACTTGCTTATTTACAATACGATACGCTAAGCCTTCTGCAATTGCTGTTTTACCAACACCTGCTTCGCCTACTAATAGTGGGTTGTTCTTTTTACGACGACACAACACCTGTACAGTACGCTCTACTTCACTATCGCGCCCTATTAATGGGTCAATGTGGCCTTCGAGCGCTTGTACGTTTAAATTAGTGGTAAAGCTGTCGAGCTTGCTTGCTTCTTCGCTTTGCACTTCTTGTACATCTTCGTGAATATCGTCGGTGTCATCGCCTAATTCATCATCGCCTTTGGCAATGCCATGCGAAATAAAATTAACAATATCGAGACGTGATATGTCGTGTTTTTTAAGTAAATAGACTGCTTGGCTTTCTTGTTCAGAAAAAATAGCCACCAGCACGTTTACGCCTGTCACTTCGTTTTTACCCGATGATTGCACATGAAAAACAGCACGTTGCAATACACGTTGAAAACCAAGTGTTGGCTGAGTTTCACGTTCTTCTTCTAAATCTGGAATAACCGGCGTGGTTTCGTTAATAAACTCAAGTAGTTCAGTTTTTAACTCTGCAACATTTACTGCACAGGCACTTAGCGCTTCCCCAGCAGATGGATTGTCCAAAAGCGCAAGTAAAAGGTGTTCTACCGTCATAAACTCATGACGACGTGTACGCGCTTCGCGAAACGCGCTGTTCAAAGTAAGTTCTAAATCTTTATTTAGCATTGGCAACCCCTTACAGAGATAATAAATTTATACCATTACAATCGAACGAAAGATCATTCGCTTGGTATTTATTCCTGCTCACAACTACATAGCAGTGGATGCTCGTTATCCCTTGAATACCGGTTAACTTGTTCAGCTTTTGTATGGGCTACATCTGAGCTAAATACGCCACAGATCCCCTTCCCTTGTTGATGAATTTGCAGCATCACGTCGGTTGCTCTATCGCTATCCATATTAAAAAACGTCATCAGGACCTCAATCACAAAATCCATTGGCGTGTAATCGTCGTTATTTAAAACAACTTTATATTTTCGCGGTGGTTGCAGCTTTTGCTTTTCCTTGTCGCGAACGATGTCTATAACACCTGAATCTTTCATACCACTCATAATTAAATATAGTCTTGTCTTTGTAACTCAAGCAAACTTGAATAAAAAAATAAATAAAATGTTAATAAATAGATCAAAACACTTGACTGGCTGGCTAAATAAACTACAGTCAAACATAGATTGATTAAACCTTAGTCAGTCTAGCAAATTATACAGTTTAGATTAACTAAATTAGTGAACTTATAGAAGGATGTAGAAGTATGGCTTGTGGTAAAGTCAAATGGTTCAATAATGCCAAAGGTTTCGGTTTCATCGTAGAAGACGGCTGCGAGAATGATATTTTCGCTCATTACTCAACAATTGTAATGGACGGCTATAAAACACTTAAAGCTGGTCAAGATGTAACATTCGAATTAGAACAAGGCCCTAAAGGCTTACATGCTAAAAATATAGCGCCTAACGGTGATATTATTGAGTGACTGTTATTTTGTTCTACTAAAGCGAGTGACCTGCTTAGATCCTCGCTTAATTCCTTCAACATCTTTTTTATCATCTCTTCTTCTGTATTAATAGCCTCATTATCTGCAAATTCAACCCTTTTCCTTGAATTTATTTTATCTACCCCAATATTTTCTGTATTGAATGTTAAATATCAATTTGTATTAAATACACGGGCATACCAATAACATTAAATTAATGAGTAATTTCGGCGCAAAACAAATGGCTTAACAATAGGGTTAAACAATGTATCCCATTGTTTTACCTTAGTTATTTTAAAAGTAACCAATAAGTCATTTAATACGCAAGCATGCTCATATTTTTAATAAAATTGGCATTTACTATAGCGACAAGTAAAAAAGCTTAATAATTAAGCATAAATTTAAATGTATAGTTATTTTATATGAAAATTTTAATGCCATTATGAAACTTTAGTCCGTTAGAACGATCAATGTTTTTAATTCAATTGGTATAACTACTTGGATGGTGCTTGCAAAAACTAGCCCTTTTAAACCAAGCTTGTTACACTCTTTACCCTAAAAATAACGTATTAACGCTAGCCTAAAGGCTAATTTATTTTTATTAAATGTTTAGTTATAAATACGGTACTAGCTGGTCAGGTGTGACTATTTTGCTTTATATAAATATAGGGCAATAAACACCTAACTGACTGCTCGTTGCTCCATTATTAACGCTTTAATGTATTACCAATACTGGTGGCAATGATTTCTTTGCATTGTTGAATATGGTCGTTATGGCCAACTATCTAGGAATGATGATGACATCAAAAATTATCTATACAAAAACGGACGAAGCTCCGGCACTCGCAACTTATTCGTTGCTACCTATCATCCAAGCATATACAAATGCGGCAGGTGTTGAAGTTGAAACTCGCGATATTTCATTAGCAGGTCGTGTAATTGCAAGCTTCCCTGATTATTTAACACCAGAACAACGTATTAACGATGCACTGGCTGAACTTGGCGAACTGGCTAAAACACCAGAAGCTAACATTATTAAATTACCAAACATCAGCGCCTCTGTACCACAGCTTCGCGCGGTAATTAAAGAGCTTCAAGCTAAAGGTTATGCACTTCCAGAATACCCTGTTGAGCCTAAAAACGATGAAGAAAAAGCAATTCAAGCTGCGTACGACAAAATTAAAGGCAGTGCAGTAAACCCAGTACTACGTGAAGGTAACTCAGATCGTCGTGCACCTGGTTCTGTAAAAGAATATGCACGTAACAACCCGCATTCAATGGGTGCGTGGAGCAAAGATTCTGAATCTTACGTTGCTAGCATGAGCGAAGGCGACTTTTTTGGTTCTGAGCAATCAGTAACTGTTGATACAGCCACTGATGTGCGTATTGAACATGTTGCAACTAACGGCGACGTTACTGTGCTTAAACAAAGCACACCGCTTTTAGCTGGCGAAGTTATTGATGCATCAAGCATTAGCGCTGCTAAACTGCAAGCTTTCTTAGCTGCTGAAATTGATGCTGCTAAAGAAAAAGGCGTTTTATTCTCGCTGCATATGAAAGCGACAATGATGAAAGTATCTGATCCAATTATTTTTGGTCACGCTGTAAAAGTATTCTACAAAGATGTATTTACTAAGCACTGTAAACTTTTTGAAGAGCTAGGTGTTGATGTTAATAATGGTTTAGGCGATGTGTATTCTAAAATTCAAACATTAGATGACGCTAAGCGCGAAGAAATTGAAGCAGACATTCAAGCTGTTTATGCTAACCGCCCTGCTATTGCTATGGTTGATTCTGACCGTGGTATTACAAACTTACACGTACCAAGTGACGTGATCATCGATGCGTCTATGCCTGCTGCAATTCGTTCAAGCGGTCAAATGTGGAATAACGATGGTAAATTACAAGACACTAGCTTTGTAATTCCAGATCGTTGTTACTCAGGTATTTACCAAGCAACTATCGATTTCTGTAAAGAAAATGGCGCGTTTGATCCAACAACTATGGGTAGCGTTCCAAACGTTGGCCTTATGGCGCAAAAAGCTGAAGAATACGGTTCACACGACAAAACGTTTGAAGCTAAAGCAGACGGTTCTATCCGTGTTGTTGATGCAAACGGTACTACTTTACTTGAGCACAGCGTTGAGCAAGGTGATATTTGGCGCATGTGTCAGGTTAAAGACGCACCAATCCAAGATTGGGTTAAGCTTGCAGTAAACCGTGCACGCGCAACGGGCGTTCCTGCTATTTTCTGGTTAGACGAAAACCGTGCACATGATGCGCAGCTAATCAAAAAAGTAAATAAATACCTACCAGATCACGATACAGCTGGTCTAGATATTCAAATTTTAGCACCGCTTGAAGCAACTTTATTCTCTTTAGCGCGTATTAAAGAAGGTAAAGACACTATTTCTGTAACAGGTAACGTTTTACGTGATTACCTTACAGATTTATTCCCAATTTTAGAGTTGGGTACAAGTGCTAAAATGCTGTCAATTGTTCCACTTATGAACGGTGGTGGCTTATTTGAAACTGGCGCAGGTGGTTCTGCACCTAAGCATGTGCAACAATTCGAAAAAGAAAACCACTTACGTTGGGATTCTTTAGGTGAATTTTTAGCACTTGCTGCATCGCTTGAGCACCTAAGCGTAACGACGGGTAACAACAAGGCACAAGTACTTGCTGACACCCTAGATAAAGCAACTGGTACTTTCCTTGCAGAAAACAAGTCGCCTTCACGTAAAGTAAAAGAAATTGATAACCGTGGTTCTCATTTCTTCTTATCTTTATTTTGGGCACAAGAGCTTGCTAAGCAAAATGACGACAGCGAACTTAAAGCGCAGTTTACGCAAATTGCTAGCGACCTTGAAACTAACAAAGAACAAATTGTTAGTGAGCTAAACAACGCGCAAGGCCCAGCGGTAGATTTAGGCGGTTACTTCCAGCCTAACGACGATGCTGCTTTTAAAGCGATGCGTCCAAGCACTACCTTTAACGATATTCTTGCTAAATTAGTATAATATTGAAATGAATTTAAAAGCCGCTTACTTGCAAAAGTAAGCGGCTTTTTTATGTCTAAAATTTACAAATAAAAAGGCCGCTATTTATAAAATAGCGGCCTTTTTAGTAGTAGCTTTAACCTCCAATATATAGGATGTTTAGCTTAGCTTCTGATTACTTAGTATATGCGCGTGGCATACTTGACTCAGTTGTATAACGGTCACGCAGTTTATCTTGGCGAGATTGTGTAGATACCTCAACCCCATTAATAAACATTTTGCTCACGTGGCTGCTAAGCTCAAACGGATCATTGCTCCACATAACCACATCGGCCGCTTTACCTACTGCTAGGCTGCCTGCATTAATGCCAAATACATCAGCCACGTTTGCTGTAACTGCTTTTAACGCACCTTGTTGGCTCATACCATACGATACAGCATTACCCGCATCAAAACGTAGCTGGTAAACATTATGACTGGCATCGCCGCCCACTGTTAGCAGTACTTTTACGCCGGCCTTTTCAAGTAATCCTGCATTATTTAAACTCGCATTTAATGAGTCAAAACTACCTGGCAAACTATCCATAGCACTAATGATCACTGGAATGTCTGCTTTAGCTAAACGCTCTTTAACTACAACAGCATCTTGCGCACCATTAAGTACTAAGTTAATGCCAAACTGCTGCTTTACTTTAATAAGCTCAACTATATCGGCAGCGCGAGATACATTAACGATTAATGGCATTTCACCGCTAAGTACTTTAGCCATTATTTTATCTTCGGCGGTTGGCTTTTTGTCATCTTTTTTAGCTTTTTTATCGGCTTTCGTTTGATGTTCATCAAGCTTATTTATAAGCGTTTGCAAAGTAAACGCACGCGAACCTTTACGGCGCTCACCTAAATTAACCACTAGTGCCACTTGTTTTTGCTGTACGCTTTCAAAACTACCACTTAAATCAACTACACTAGCAAGGCCTGCAAAAATACTCTCGCCGCCCTGTGGGGTGATCACATCGCGTGTAATTCCGCCTTTACGTGCGTAAGAAATTAACCCCGAGTGGCCGTTAAAAGCTAAACTTGCATCAAAATCAATACCGGCTTTTTCATCGCCGCCATCGCGTGAGCCTGCAACCGCACCTACTTCAACTAAACCTAATTGGTTAATACTGGCAATAAAGCCAGGCGTTACTATTTGGCCCTTAGCATCAATAATTTTGTCGGCTTTTACAGCGCTTGGATTAATGGCAGAAATTTTGCCATCAGTCATTACAATGCTCGCGCCCTCTAATACACCTTGCTCTGTTGAGGTGTGTAATGTGGCGTTAATAATTGCCAGTGACTGCGCATTAACCGCGCCTGCTGCTAATAACCCTGCAGCAACCAGAGAAAGCGAAAACGAACGTGATAAATTTTTCATTCTGGGTGCTCCTTATTGTTGACCTAACATAAAATCACTTGTTGCCTGATACGTGCTATCGTTTCTATCGTAAACTTTTGCACCATCAACAAACACTTGCTCAGCTTTAGCGTAAACACTAAACGGGCTTTGGTTCCAAATAACCACATCGCCCTGTTTACCCGCTTCGAGTGAGCCTGTTTTATCATCAATTCCTAGTGATTTTGCCGCATTAGCAGTGATCCACTTAATTGCGTGTTGCTCCGAAATATCAAAACCATTTTGATTAGCGCGGAACATTACCTTAGCAGCCTCTTGGTTTAAGCGCTGAATAGTCGTATCTGAATCAGAATGAACTACTGCACACGAGTTTTTAACTGCATCAACAATGGCCACATTTTCTTGCACCATGTCGTAGGCTTCCATTTTAAAGCCCCACCAGTCTGGCCAAAGCGCAGCACATGAACCGTTTGCAGCTAGCATGTCGGCAATTTTATAGGCTTCTATACCATGATGAAAAGTACCCGCGTGATAATTAAATTCTTTTGAAAGGTCAATCATCATCGCCATTTCTTCTGCTTTATAGCAATGGTTATGAATGCGCACTTCGCCCTCTAACACTCCTCGCAATGTATCGTATTTAATATCGCGGGTAGGTGCTGCTGGGTTTTTACCCGCTGCATAATCGCTATCGTATTTATCCCACGCGCGTTTGTATTCTACAGTTTCGGCCCATGCCATTCTGTAACCGGCCATGTTCCCCATACGGGTTGACGGTAACGTGCCTTTGCGACCATAAACGCGTTTTGGGTTTTCGCCACACGCCATTTTTAAGCCGTACGGCGCATCTGGAAATTTCATTGCTTGCATTGTATGCGCTGGTACATTTTTAAGTGTTACGCCGCGCCCACCAAACAAGTTAGCAGAGCCAGGTAATATTTGTAGTGAGGTAATACCGCCTTCGCGAGCACGGTTAAAGCCTGGATCTTGTGGCCAAATAGAGTGCTCTACCCATACTTCTGCTGTATTTGGGCTGGTCATTTCGTTACCGTCTTGATGCGACTCAACCGAGGGGCTTGGATATGCACCTAAATGTGAGTGAACGTCAATTATACCCGGTGTTACCCACTTGCCTTGAGCATCAATTGTGGTATCTGCTGATGCAGTTAAGTCTTTACCTACTTGTTGTACTTTACCATCAACAAGTAATACATCGGTATCATCTAAGCGCTCGCCCGTACCAGTTAATACAGTGGCATTAGTGATCAGCGTGCTTGATGTAGCAACCACTTTATAAGTACTTGGGTAAGGGTTTTTGTTTATTGTTATTTTATCGTCTTGTGGGCCGTTTTCTTGGCAACCAACAAGTGCAGTTGCTAAGCCAATAGCTAACAATGAGGGAGCAAATTTTTGCATGTTATTCGGTTCTCCTGTTTTTTTGCTACTTTAGCTAAAGCTAACTAATAAAGCTAAAAAAACAGGCCAAAAACCAATAAATTGAGATGAGTTGCTGTAATTACTTTTTTATATAATTGTTATAAAGTTTCTCTAGTGCGCCTTCGGTTGTTAACACTGGATCTTTTTCCATAAAGTGCTTAACAGTGCGAGTTACAAAATCAGAGTTTTGTTTGTGCAGCTTTGAAAAATCTTTAATTAACGTGTTGCCATCTTTAGCGGCAGTTACTTTGTCATGCCGATGACGATACTGGCTAAGTGCTTTGTTAAAATCACCTTGATAGTCTTCAACCAATATTTTATAAAAATCACTTTTATCAACATTTAAGTCGGTAATGCAGTAGCTTAGTGCCTCTTTAAAATCAGTAAATAACATGCCTTCTACATCAAATTCTTTGGTTTTTTCCCGCACTGTGACCTTAGCCTCTTCAGTGGCGTAACTAAAGCCAGTAAATGCTAAGCGCTCTGCGGCTTCTTTACCTAGTTTCATACCCGCTTGAATGCTGTGCGCAAACTCGTCGCTCATATCACCCAGTTCACTCTCTTCCCACATATTATAAACACGCAGTGGTTTAGCGTATTTATTAGAAAGCTTTTTTTTCATTTTAGTAAAGCGCTCATCTATCGTCATTAACCTTTCGTTATGTAGTAGCGCATAGCACTCATAACATGCCGGTATTGATACAAAGTCGGCTTCTTCACCTAGGTCAATAATGCTTTGTAGCATGTGTAATGGCGGACAATGGTCGCGCTCTGTCGCTTCACAGCCACAATAAAAACATTGGTTAAAGTGCTGTTGGTCGCATGCATACGCCTGCTGATAATAACTGGCTAGCGTTTTACTCACAGTGGCTCCTTTTAATTAAACACTAAAAATTAGGGGGCGATAATAACAGTCTGAAAAAATATGTCAGTAGCTATAAAATACTTTTAATAAAATTATCTTATAGCTCAGACTATATTTAAATCACGGCAGCGATTAACCCAAACAATCCACCAAACACGCCGCCCCATACAACTAACCAACCTAAATGCTCGCGGATCATGGTTTGAATAATCTCTTTAACCATTTTAGGGGTTAGCTCATCAAGGCGCTCATCAACTAATTTAAGCACTGTATTGTGTAAACTTTCAGCACTATTACTTTGCGAAAGTGTTTGACTAACTAAGGCTTTAAAGTTATCAGTTTGAGATATTTCTCCAAGCGACAGTTGCATTTTTTCAATGAATTTTTCACGCATTGGCTCAACCGCCGCACTGCCACCAAACATAGCAAGCATGCTGCCAAACTGAGATTGCTCAATTACCTCTAGTAAACTGTCGAATGCGGGGTTTAAATCAACATTCTTTATTATTGGTTCAAAGTCGATATTAGGTTGCGCTTTGCTGAGTAAGCTATTAATTTTTTGCTCTGAAAAAAACTCAGTTAAAATTAAGTTTCTTATTGCTACTTTAAAGCTTTGAAACTTTAACGCGATTACTCCCGAACCATATAAAAAAGGTACTTTTTCGAACAGCATATGAATAGCTAATAAATTAGTCACTGCTCCAGAGAGTGCAAATAAACCAACCGACAGCACAATTGCCTGATCAAATATAAAGCCGAGAACAACAAATATACCCGCTAGCAAATTGGTTATTAAACTTTTATTCATTTTTATTCCATTTCAGTGATTTATGGCATTAATTTTACAACGATTAGTTTGTTAAATTAATACCTTTTTGCCATAGTTTAAGTATCGGTTTAAAAAGCGAGCAATTGTTATGTGGAAAACAGTAAACGAGCAAATAAGCCAAGCCATACATTATGACTTTAAACATACTCATAAACAGCAACTTCAGAGCACCAACACAGACAAACTTTTTCATATAACCAATGGTACGCACAACTATTTAGTAAAAGTAGCGTTAAAAAATGAGCTTGAGCGCCTAGAAAGCGAATCGCTTGGTTTAAAGCTGCTCACAGAAAACGGGGTGTTTATAGTGCCTGATTGCATTACAACAGGTGCAAATATAGAGTTCTCGTTTATTGTTTTAGAGTGGTTAGAATTTGACAAACAACCACACCCCACATGGAACGCAATGGGAAAAGGCTTAGCAATGTTGCATCAAAAGCATCAGCAAGCCATGTTTGGTTTTGATGTAGATAATTATTTAGCCACTACAGTACAGCCTAATAGCTGGCATAAAAAGTGGTATATATTTTACGCCGAAGAGCGCATAGGCTGGCAATTACAATTATTGGCAGAAAAAGGCATTATATTTATAGAGCCAGAGCGATTAATTAATTTAGTAAAAGAGCAATTACACAGCCACCCCGTAGAGCCATCATTATTACATGGCGATTTTTGGCGTGGCAATGTAGGGTTTATAAATACAGTACCGAGTATATTTAACCCTGCCTGTTATTACGGTGACCGAGAGGTTGATATAGCCATGAGCGAGCTATTTGCACCACTGCCAGATGATTTTTACAGCGCTTATAATCAACAATATCCGTTGCTAGCAAGTTTTGAGCAACGTAAATTAATATACCAGCTTTACCCTATTTTAAACCACGCTAATATTTTTGCGGGGCATTACCTTACCCAAGCAAAACAACACATAGAAAGGTTAATAAAGTAATCCTAATAAACTAAATTAAACGCAGTAAACATTTAATCCCGACTATATTGAGCTTATACCAATAGCATTAAGTAAGTGATTAATTAGTGTAATTATATTATTGAAAGCCTACTTAATAATGTACATGGAGTGATTATGAAAAACTTTGTATCGCAACGTATTTCATGTCCGCACTGCGGGCATCATATTCATTTAGATTTAGATGCCAGCATGGGAGATCAAGACTACATAGAAGAGTGCAGCGCCTGTTGTAACCCTATTCATTTAAACATGCACATTGACCATGCTCGTAATAAACTAGAATTACATGTAGATAGCGGCGACGAACAAATATTTTAACTCTGCTGACGCAAGTAGTTCTCAACCGTATTTATTATGGTATAGGTTTGCTGATCTACCTCAATATTAAACTCATCACCTAGCTTAGCTGCATCTAAGTTTGTAATAGCGAGGGTTTCGGGAATAAGGTGCAGCCAAAAGCCATGCTCATCAACATTACCTACAGTTAAACTTGCGCCATTTATAGCCACAAAACCTTTATACAATACATACTTTTGCCACTGCGGCGGTATGCACAATTGCATTTTATAATTACTTTGCTGTTTAACTATTTGCACCACTTTAGCCGTACAGTGAATATGGCCAGACACAATATGCCCGCCAAGTTCAGTACCAAAGGTTACTGAACGCTCATAATTAACTAAACTGCCCAGTTCAAGCTTACCTAAGTTAGTTAACTTGAGTGTTTCATCAATCACATCAAAATATACCTGCGCCATTAAATCATCATCACTTGCTAATACTTTAACAACTGTTAAACAGCAGCCATTAATAGCAATACTCGCCCCTAAATTTAGTTGCTGTATATATTGCTTTTCAACCGCTATGGTTAATTGCATTACGCCATTTACTTGGTTAGCCGACACGACTCTCGCTTGGGTTTGTATAATTCCTGTAAACATATTATCTCTTAAGTTTATTACAAAATTGGGGCTGTTAAGCCTTTGCTGCTTAATAGCCTCTAGTTTAACGTATCAAGTTATAAAATCATGCACTCTTAATAATTATCTTAATGGATTGGCACCCCGCAATAGATTACAATTATGCCCTGTATTATTTCTTAGCTGTTTGTTATGACATTTAGTAATTGGGAAGCTAAACGCTTACTTTCCCTTGCCATCCCCGTTTTTTTAGCTCAGGTTACCCTTGTTTTAATGTCTGTCGTCGATACGATTATGGCAGGCCAAGTAAGCCCAACTGATTTAGCTGCTTTATCTATTGCCACTGGTATTTGGAACCCATTATTACTTGCACTGCAAGGTATTTTACTCGCTTTAACCGGTGTTATTGCACAGTTTGCGGGGGCCAACGATAAAAAAGGCATCAGCCATTATTTTCAACAAGCTTTATATTTAACTGCGCTGCTATGTATTGCTGGGTTTGGTATTGCTCAATTTGCCGATATTATTATTTTAAAACTCGACACCAGCCCTGCTATAGCAACACTTGCCAGTGATTATATTCGCTTTGTTAAATGGGGAGTGTTTGGCTTTTTAATTTTTACCGTTTACAGAAATATGACCGAAGGTATGGGCATGACCAAACCCGCTTTTTATATCAGCCTGTTAGGTTTAGCGGTTAATATTCCGGTTAACTATATTTTTATTAATGGCTTATTTGGCCTACCCGCTTATGGCGGCGCAGGCTGTGGTATTGCTACTGCATTAGTATTAACTGTAATGGCAATAGCCCAAGTTATTTATTGCCAAATGAGTAAAAAAATAGATGCTAAAGGCTTAATGACCCCCTTTGAAAAACCTAATTTAACCACTATCGGCATTATCACTAAATTGGGTATTCCTATTTCATTAGCCACTTTTTTTGAAGTAACCTTATTTGCCTGTATTCCATTATTTATTGCCCATTTAGGCGCCGTAGCCGTATCTGGCCATCAAATTGCCGCCAGCGTTACCACTTTATTGTTTATGATGCCGCTCAGCCTTTCTATTGCTATAAGCATACGTATAGGCAACTTATATGGTCAAAACCATTTAAAACAGCTAAAAGTTGCTGTTTCAACTAGCTATATACTGGCAGCGCTCATTGCCCTGTTTGTTGCCGTAACTACCTTTTTAGGCCGCGATTTAATAAGCCAACTGTATAGCGACAGTCCCGAAGTACTTGCACTGGCTTCATCTATCATGATTTTAGCCTGTATATATCAACTACCTGATGCACTACAAGTTGCTGCAAATGGCATATTACGTGGATTAAAATACACCGCACCTATTTCATACATTACATTTGTATCGTATTGGTTAGTTGGCTTTGCACTAGGCTATGTATTAGCCAGAACCGACTTAATCGTCCCAGCAATGGGCCCACATGGTTTTTGGTTGGGCATTATTGTTGGCTTAACACTCGCTGCTGTATTGTTAATGTACACAGTTCATAGACGTTTTAAATATGAACCGTCTTTGCAAGCTTAAACGGCTATTAGTAAAGCCACTGCCAATAATCTGTTTATTGGTAGTGTGCTTTATTGCATTAACCGCTTGTAGCGATAAGCCCAGTAATGCAAACCATACTTATATCCAGCGGCTAGCAAACACGCTTGATTTACAGCCAGTAACACCAAAACCGCTAGTGCCACTAAGCTTAGTACCATTAACTGTATTAAGTGATAGCAACATCACCTTGGGCATTATTCAACTTGCCAGTTTAAGCCACTGCAAACTTAACGTCCTCATTAGCGAGCATAATAACCAACTCGGTAAAACCGCCACAGCGGCAAGCATATTAATCTATCAAATAAAATTTATACAAAGTGCGCAGCAGTGCTTAACTTCGCTTGAAAAAGACTCTTCTATTTATAAAAAGATTTTGGCGGCAACCGAACACAAACAAAATAACTTAATGCACTACTTTAATAGCATGCTCTATAAAGAGTCCGAGCTTAATCGCATTTGGCAACTGAGCTCGCGAGAGCTTTCAATAACCCCAGCAGGCTTTAGCGACACAGTAAATGCCGTAACAAAGCTGGTAAATATTAAACAACAAATAACCAAGCAGCAGTTTGCACAAATAAACTCCGAGCATTTATTTGCCGCACTAGAGCAGCTTAATAAATACCAGTTTAACCAGCAGCTAATTCAATCAGTAAGAACGCAAATAGCCCTAAATAACAGTGCTACCCAATTTATAAACACCATAAATATTAGCCAGCTATGCCAAGCAGGTAAAAATAATAACCAAGCGCAAATTGTAAATAATATCTTTAAAAAATATTACTTAGGACAAGTGCAACCTTACCAAGCACAGCTCGCCGGCTACTTAGAAACCCTGCAACCGCTATATCAACAACTTTGGTATAAAACAGCAATCACCAGCAAACCAATTAATAATTTACTCCAGCCCAATGCAAACAGTAACTTATTGAACCAACTAAAATACTCAGCTAAAAACCATGTATTTTGGTGGCAAATTTTTTATAAAACGTGTGAAATCAGCCCAATGTGAATAAAAAAACGGCAAATAAACGCAAAAACTATAAAGCTGCTTGATCCAACTCCCATCACGCTATATATTAGCGCCCGTGCTACCTAGTTAGCACTTAGCTTAAATTAAAGTAATACGACTGTAGCTCAGTTGGTTAGAGCACTACCTTGACATGGTAGGGGTCGGTGGTTCGAATCCACTCAGTCGTACCAACATTTAAGTATACTAAAAAAAATTGTACGACCGTAGCTCAGCTGGTTAGAGCGCTACCTTGACATGGTAGAGGTCGGTGGTTCGAATCCACTCGGTCGTACCAATTAAACTTTATATTTCAAACAGTTAAAACCCCAATTCAATTTACTCGTTTAATTTTTTATTGAAAATTAAATTATTAGCTTTTTATTATTTTGTATTCAAAATTTAAAAATACTGAGAGCCAAGCATCAAAAGATCATCCTAAAAACTCCAGTTTTTATCGATTTGTGCCCAAACTTGTGCCCAAGCGCCCAAACTACTTTTTTAGCTCTTTAATCTTCCTCAAAATTAGACCCCTACCCTTGCAAATTCACAAACCTCAAATCATAAATTCCAAACCAAAAATTTCAAATCAGGTGACCACTACCCTAATATTTTCCGTGTCATTTCATGAAATATCCTATGACCCCTATTTCATAAACTGCTTCAGTGCTTTGTTTAGACATCGATGCCCACACAAGGCACAGATATACAACTACCCTAGGCTACACTTCGCTTCAGTGGTCACGGTAGGAATGAGCATTACATAACCGATCAGCCGTTGAATAGCGTGCTTACGATCGTAACTTGCTGCTGCTACAAATCCATCCCAAATTTTAGTTTTGTCTAACTTACGAGCATTGTTGTAAGTTGCTCCTATACTCAGCAGCATCTCTCTTCGAGATGAAAGACTCATCATTTTATTCATAACTCACCTAATCAACGCATCTAAAGTTTGATTTTAAATGAGGTAGCCGGTAGCAGCGAGTTTGGTAATTAGTGAGTCAATACTGCATATTCTCTCCAGGTTTTATCACCCAATAGCATTAACTTTGGCCGCTTATTCTCATTAAGCTTTGCTCACAAAAATCACTTGTAAGTGATCACTTTTACGCTCTTAATTATTTTGCCAATCAAAGCTTAATACCACTAGTAACAGAGTTCACGTTTTATCATTTTTGTAGGTGTGTTAGACCGTTATCTGAATCGTTTGATGAGGATAACAGTAAGCGTGCAGCGAACTACACCTAGAGCTTAACATTCGTAAACGTCCGGTGATCACCACCTAGATATCGATGTTCCAAGGCAATAATCGTTCTATGTCTGGCTCAGGCTGACAAAGCTCATCGAGGCAATGCATGATGTAATCAAATGGCGTTAAGCCGCATGTGGTATAAACCGAAAAGGCAAATGACCTTGTGGTGCATGCCTATATTTCTACTTACTTACAGCACCTAGCAGAGCAGCCTGATAACCTTGAGCCACTGCTGCCATTGGAATATTAAGCAAGGCTAGGTGTCGTTAGCTATACGCTAACAATCAATTAGCTCGCTTCCTTCTTCCTGAGTTTATGGAGCTTATTAAATTTTTATTCTGTGAAACACGTACATTTACATCGTAACCATCCGTAACCTGTAAATTGTACCTTTCAGCGAGCTCTACTGCCGGAGGATGGCCACTGATAGCCGCTTTGATAACCCAGTTCTCTCCATCTCGTTTTAAAGATGAGGAACTTTTAGGATTATTTATAATATTTACTCCTAACAAATACATTGCCTCTGGGTTACCTTTATTTGCTGATTTGTGTAGATAAGTTTCATATACGTGCTTATTTCCGTCTAATAAAGCATTTTTAGCTATAGCTAAGTCGCGATAGCTCTTTTTGACTAAAGGTGATATTCCAGAGTACTTTTCAGTTTTTTCTTCTTCATTCCAAAACCTTTCATTCCACTCAATTAAACGACTTTGTCGCTTCATCAAGTTTTCTTCAGATGGTTTTGCCATACCGTATTGATGATCGTATCTACCAATACTCTTTGGTAACCCTAAAAAGTGAGTAATGTTTGAATTAGGAGTAATAGTTAATTTTGTCCTGAGTAGCTTTTCAAATGCGAACTGCCATAAGTACTCGTGATCATGTACATACCCATAAGTCATGTTACGAATATCTTTTAAAGATAAGTTCTTATTTTCTAATAACCTTGCAATATTTCGCTGAGAACGCTCAAAAACTCTGATTTCACTAGCTTGTCCTCGTAAAATTTCTACAATAATGTACTCACCAATTTCAAAAATACATGCTTCTGAATTTTCATTCGGCTCATCCGGTAGTATTATTAAATTTCGAGAATTAACAACTAGCCCTTCACTAGTTACTTGATATGTATGCTTAGGCAAAAGTATTTTGATTTGATTAAATTTTTGACTATAGTTTTTCCAAAATACAGAACGAGCTTTTAATTGATTACTTTGGATATCATCAATATTAAGAGCGGAGCTATTGGCATCCTTGCTAAGTAACTTAACCAGTAATTCAAACAAGAAATAATTACTTATTTCATATTTTTCCTCTAACACCTTTCGCGAGGCAGGTTCTAATTCATACCAGAGACTTTGCTCTTCACTTGGTAAGCAATTTTCTTTTATCCATGTATCTAATATATTAGAAAACTGAATGTGGCTTTGGACCAGCTCATTGATTACAGATAACAGTTCAAATCGAGTTAATGGCGAAAATGAAGAAATTAACCATTCAGAACTAATAGTATCGAGTGTTTTAGGTAAACTATTAATAAGATTATTAATTAAACCTTTTCTTGTTGCGTTAGGTTTCGCAAGTTTAAGTTTATTAATAAAACATAACGTTTGACTATTATTAGCCAACGCAAGCTTATTGCAGGAAATATAGTCTGCTTTATAGATATTTGTAAGCCACTCAACTCTTCGGTGATGCCTTTCATGTAGAAATGGCTTCACGATCGATAAAGTATCAAGTAATAACACAGGGTAAGATTTACGTTCTTTTTCAATGAATTGACTGGCTAAAAAGAAAGCCATATTTGCTACTGCATCATAGTTATTTATACACTTCCAAAGTAGTATGCTTATTTCTTGCTTTTCCAGTTCATTATCAATATAAATATCATTACAAAAAAGCATCAACCATTCACTTAATGTAATAGCATCTGCCATATCATTTTTGATAACGTTTATTATTTGAGTATACGTTAAAGGTGGAAAGTTTGGCTCAATATTTGATACGTTGCTCTTTTCAAGACTTGAGCTAGTGGGTACATCTTTTAAACTATTTTCATTGGGTATTATTGGCACCCTAAATTCAATACCGCTACTCAACATTTTTCAGACCACTCTGTTCAAATGACCCTAATAGCTCCTGCCCTTTAAACTGAAACCTAAACATAACTTTCCTATCAGCAGCATTATCTGAGTTTTTATCTGCGTCAAGCGGCCCTCTGCCAGCCAGAAGTGTTTTATCAAAAAACTCCTGCTTCTTATCAAAATCCATATTATAAATATAATATGAAACACTATTTGCCCTCTTTACACTCAACTCCATATTGTAGCTAAATCCACCTTCGCGGCTTGAATGCCCCTCTACAATAATTCGAGAAACCTCCTCAGCTATATCTTCACTTTGAAAAACTACATTACTGTATATAGGAATAAACTTATCTAAAAATGTTTTGCCGCTATCTTTTAACGTGTAGTCACCTTGCTCAAAAAGGACGGAGTCTAATATTGAAATATCACCAGTTACAGGATCTGCCTCTACCTCAATATTTGCTTCATTAAGTGCCTTATTAATCCCTTGAATAATTAGGATGCGCTTATTTTTACTGCTCTCTTGAGACTCTGAAATTTGCACAAGTGCGCTTATTAATAATAATGCAAATATCATCAACAAAGCAGACATTAAATCACCTATAGATAACCATGCACCACTGTCATCTATTTCATCAATGTGTTGAGTACGTAAAGAAGAAAGCATATTAAGCCTCACTCTCTGAAACTGATTTCTCTAGAACTTTAGCTTCAATTAAAAAATCTGCGGCTTGAGCTAATCGATTATGTATTTTACTAGCAGCTTCATCAAACCCTTTAAAATAAAGCTCTGTACTTTGGTTTGCTTGCTCATAATACTTATGCATAGCTTTTGGTAAACCTTCAGTTATTTCTTTAAATACAGCACTTGCTTCTGTGTATTGCTTTTTAAGATCTCCTACTTGAATACCCGTGTTTCTTGCTATATCTTCAAGCTGAGAGAATGTAGATGACTCAGTGAGTCCAATAGCTTTTACCAGTCTTTCAATCGTAACAACACTGCTCTGTAAATGTTGGTATTGTGCAGTAAGCTCTTGTAGTAAATTGTGACGGGTTTGATACTCTTGCTCAAACACACCTTTAAACCTATCTACCACTTCTATTAAGTTGTTACGTTGCTTACCGAGTGTATCCTCTAGCAGGTTATTTTGTTGATTAAAGAAATCATTTAAATTTTCTTGATACTGAGATCTAAATGACTCAAGTTCACTTTGAACTGTCCTAGACATATTGAGAACTTTTGTATCTATATCACCCAAACCTATTTGTAATTGCTCTCGAGCGTTATTCATTAGTAGGCTAGCGCTTTCACCTGTTTGACTAATAACCTTTGTTTGTTCTTCAAACGAAGCATTTGTCTTATCTAATAATGCCCCTAATCTATTTTCAATTTCTAGATATAGTTTAGCTTCCTGTTCTGTCCTAGAGTCTAACGTTGCTTCTAAATTTTCACCCATTTTTTCAAACGCATCTGCCGCTTTTTCAGTACTACTATCAAATGCAGCCCTTTGCTCTTGCATACCAGTAACCGCAATTTGAAGTACTGAATCTATTTGATGGGTAACTTCAGACACTGCTTTTGACTGAGCTGCAAACGAATCACTTGTTTTATCTAATAAACTTTCTAATCTAAGTTCAAAATTCTGGTATAGGCTACTTTCTTTCTCAGCCCTTGTATCCAGTGCGCTTTCTAAATCAACGCTCATCTTCTCAAAAGCCCCTGCTGCTTTCTCACTACTACTGTTGAAAGCAGCTCTTTGTTCTTCCATTCCTTTAACCGCAACGGATAATATTGAATCAACTTGAGTCGTTATTTCTGTCATGGCAACTTGAGTTTCAGATTTAAATGATGACAAAACATCTTTTAGAGACAGTGCAAATTCTTGAAGTTTTTCCATTGTATTTTGATTAAAAGTATCAATTGTGGAAACAGTATTAGCTACTTCTGCCAAGGTTTTTTCAACATTTGTATTTAGTTGCTGATTTATTTCATTACTTTGTTTAACGGTATTTGCTGTATCGCGCAGCTGCTCTGTAACTGGCCTAATAAGCTTCGATTCCATTTCATTTATCAAGGATTCAACCAACTGCTTATGATTTAATTCATTGTCAGCTTTCAAAGTCTTCAATTCTTTAGTTAAATCGTTAAACACCGGCGCTATATTATCTACCAATGAGTTATTAACTGCAGAAGATATTTTTTCAGAAATGACATTTCCATTAAACGACTCAGCTAATTGATTAAACTGCGTTAATTGCATGGACATATTTTCATTTAACTTATTAAAAGCACTACTTAAATCAACTTGCCCGCCAGTATTGGTATTGTTTGCAATTTCATGTAAAACATCTAAAGGAGTTGCTTCCAAGCAATTTTTAGAAAGGAAGTGAGCGACATTTTTACGAGCTTTATTTGTACTTGATATGCGCCATTTAAGTATTACGATCATGAAAGCTGATGTAACAAGACCAGCTAACGAAGTCGCGAAAGCAGTTTTCATACCTGTAAGTAAAACAGCAGCCGAATGGAGTAAAGCGGTAGAGTCGTTGCCTACATTTCCTAGATCAAAGTCTGAAAGACCTAAGGTAATTCCTAAAAAAGTACCTGCGACACCTATGCTTGTAAGGAGTGCAGGTATTGTTTTATTCGATGAGTCATAGTAATCACCTGCAATATGGTTTAGTGGTACATTCGTAATCAATAAATTATTACGTTCTAATAATCTGCCTTTCTCACTTACAAAGCAATTTTTTAACCACGATTCATTATTGATACTCTTTGAATTTATTAATCTTCTTAATTCTTCAAGCTTACTATTTTGGTTCTTAATATAATTGTTACTTTTAACTACTTCAGATACTGCTACATAAAGAAAAAGAAAAATTATGCATGCGCTAAAAACTGCAGTTAGTGGGTCTTGAAGAAAGAGCGATAAAAAGCTCATATTTTATACTTCCTTATTAAAATATTTGTTTAACTCTTGGTTTGTAAATAATGATTCAGCTAACCTTTTTGGGATATGCTCTGCATCACTTTTAAGACCAATGCTTGTTTGAACTGGCTTAATCAGCCTAACACTGTAGAGAGCTTCATCGTGCATATTAGAATCTGTTGCTAAAGCCAAAAAGCTAGCCTCAGGATAAAGCCTGAGTAAATTAGCTTGCCAAGAAGATTTTTGCTCTCTTAGCGATATAGTGATTGGGCTACCTTTACCAAAATCATCCCGAGCCAGTTTCCATGCATGGTTAATAGCAATAATACGCTCAATAATTTGTTCGAACTTCATAACTCCCCCCCCCTTTTATCCAAAGGGGGCTCCAATTTAAAATACCAGATAATAATTTTAAAATTGCTATTCAGATAATTATTAGCTCAATAAAATAGATATATTTAGCAATTTTATTATCATGATTGTTACTCAATAGATTTAAAAAATTCACTCATACTTAACTGCAATATACGAATCATGACTTGCAGCTTCTAAGTTAAACGACCACCGTGTGGAGGCTTCTACTTGCTCGAATTCATCTTTAGTAAAATCAAATGAATTATATCGGTAAGGGTATCGACTGCTCCAGTAGCCCATCCCTTGATCAAAAATTATTTTCACCTCGCTTTTATCTTTCAGTTTTAAAAGTAAAAAGCGGCCATGTGGTAACTCTTTTGGCTCAGTTAATTCAGGGTATACATTTAATCCATATTTTTTACTTAGTTGGCTGTAATAATAAAGCTGATCATCATGGTTCTCCCAGTTGTCTGCCACGCACACTGGAGGGCGATTGTGCAGAGCCTTTTTCGGATATGCCGAATAAAGTTCAAGATCAAACTCATTCGTATTTTCTTTTATCGCAGCAACAAAGTTAATTATTAAAAATGAACTGAGGGGGGAAACTAAGTATTTGTCATAATAGACAGCACTTGATATTCCGCATGAAATTTTCTCTAAGAATTGCTTATCACTCTCTGATATAAATTCAAATAAGTTTTCTCCGAAAGCCTGAACATTACAATTCAAATTATTGCTAACATTGTCTATAACTACTGCTGAAGTTAAGTTAGATTTACTAGATATTTTGTCTAAATTTATTAGCTCAGATATGACTATTCTATCAACTGTAGGTTGTGATTTTACAATAAGGGTATCTAGGGGCTCACCCCAGGCTACACTAGGGAAGCTTGCGCTTTTATCTAGCGTTCCCCAAGACTGAACATTGTTACCTTTAATAACATCAAACAACATATACCCACTTTTATTAGGAAGTGCATCATAGTCACAAGTATGCCAGCTTATACCCGGAACAAGATCCTCTTGAATACTCCATGCGATATCTGGCTGGAGGCTTTCGAGATACTTCCTTTCTATATAAATAGAAACGTCTATATTAGATGTAGCAAGTTGATTAACCCAATTTCTGTACTTCCACTCAGACCAATCCCATTCTTTTATATCTTCACCTAAATAGATGCGAATACCCGTTACATCTGTATCAATGACTTTCGTCATTAACAAAGACATACTGTCCATCTCTGCAAGGGAATCATTACCGAAAATCCTTAACTCTTTAGGTAACCTTAACTTTTCAACGAATTGTGAAGCTGCCAAAAAGTTACTTGCATGAATCCTATCTAAGTTATCAACTTCATGCTGTGTATCATAGTCCAAAAGGCAGGCATGACATGCACCTTCACATTCTCTATTAGTGCATGTATCAAGATAAATTCTAGCCTCAGCTATAATGTCAGTAAAGTTATTTAATATCGATGTTGAAAAACCTGCGCCTTGTGAAGCAATATCATACAAAAATAAGCTTGTAACTTTTAAGCCTCCTTTTTGTGTTACATCACGAACTGCAACACCTAACTCATCAGTTGTAATACCAGCTTTCTGAGCCAACATTATCCTTATGGCGACCCCAAGGGTATACATTAATTTGGAGTCAAAAATGGCGCTACCTGTAATCGGGTCATTTATTTGTATTTCGAAAATACTAGTTTGAACGTCGTGCCCCAGCAAAAAGGGATGTGTCACTTTGGTCTCTTTATTGTCAGTACTAAATTTACTTTGTTTTATGGCCCACGAGTTTTCTGAACCTTGGCAATAAATACTGTTATCAATACTAGTACCTTGCAACCTTTTGTGCTGTTTGGTTAATTTAGAAACACCACCATTGTTATCCAAAGCTTCAGCTCTGCCACAACATAAACACAGCGCGTAACCTGCGCCACTCCCCTCATTAAAGTGGAATAGTTTTCCGTTATCATTGGTTCTATAACGACCAAGTTCAGGGTTAGGTAATGGTTGCCACATAGCATCTTCTAAAGATATTTTAGGCTCTTTAAATGGTAAGTACTTTGGTTGCGTATAATCATTATGTAATGGCATGCTATAATCAACGGTGAAACCCGATGGAACTATATACTCTTGCCATCTAATATTACTTGAACAACATTCCGTATTAGTACAGTTTTCAGGCTTGATTACAGACGTACTAGTAGTGTGGCATTCTTTACATTCCCATGAAACTCTAAATAGTTGCTGTTCGCTAATCTCATTTTCACTAAACGGCATTTTCCAATTTAATTGTAAACCTTGTGATTGATAAACTACACTATCTAATACAATTTCTGCACCTGGTGCATATTCTCTTAAAGCTACATCCAAACTTCTGCTTGGGTAGCCTCTTCGCTGGAATTTATTTTGCTTACTACCAACTGAATTCCTATTTTCCTTACTATCTTTACTGTTAGTTACAAGTGCGACCACACCTGTTGGGAAACCATACCCTGGTAAAAAACCACTTCCAGAGAGCTCTGCTAATAAATAATTCTCCTTTAAACGCTTTAGTTGCCCAGATAACTTTCTGAGCGCTGGACCACCAGTACCAGTAGTATCACAACGACTTAGTTGAAAGTCTAATGAATCGTATTCCTTCATCCACTTTTTACAAGAACCGCTCATTTCGTCTTGTACCATTGAAACTAATAGTTTCCAGTCATAAAGTGAAAATACGGTTTCAAATTGCAGTTGGGTGATGCCAGCTTCTAAACGCTTATTAGTAAGTGCTTCAGTTGAACACCAATCTTGGAATTGTTGCACTACTGATTTACCGCCTGCTTCTGGTTCGAGAAAAAATGTCCCAGCATGCATTTTTAAAATGCTCTCATCTCTTTGATAAATTGACATTAAAAAAGTCGAAAGTATTAGTGAGTTGATATGTCTCAACACTAGAGGTTTACTATTTAGTGAAACCAGAGGCACGTTAATTGGGGTTTCGAAAGGCCACTTAGGGTGTGAGAATACACGCTCACCATGAGGAGTAGATTTGCAAAACGTCAATGCCATAGCTGTAGACTCTTGCCTTCGACCAGCACGACCCGCTCGTTGTAGATAGTTAGCTGGACCTGGAGGAACATTATTCATAACAACCATTGAAAGAGAGCCAATATCAACGCCCATCTCCATTGTTGTCGAACAACTTAAAATCTGTAAATTCCCTGACTTGAATGCATTTTCTAATCCAGCTAAACGCTGACTTTCTTGTTGTGCTGAATGCTCTGCCGCACGTATTAAATTAACCCCCTCGATAATGCGGTCATTTAAATCACTCCAGTAACCCTGCTCCCTACCTTGTTGAATAAACTCTTCTGAAGTTAAATCCTCTATTTTTGCACAGTAGTCAAATCGTTCATCTTCATTTGCTAAATAAGGAGATATCCCTTTCAAAGTGGTATCTAAAATACGACTTGTATAAGGGCACAACCATCCACTAGTCATCAACTGCGGTGCAGCTACCTTTTCAAAATTTAAACGATAGCCTCTATCGTTATTATCTTTAATTAAAATATGTTGCTCGAGTAACTTTTTCCAAGCGTCGCCTAGCACATCATTAAATAATAAACAGTTTTCTTTCGGATTTAGCCCTGTTGCTTTTGCCAACATTCGAACAAGTCGATGCATACTTCCTGTAGGCTTTGCCGTTGGCCATTTACGTAGCGCTTTCTTTTCTATTTCATCTCTTGGCGCGTCTTCAGAACTAATTAAACTACGAGGCATAATTCGTGCCCCCATCCAGTTCAAGTAGTACTTGGGTATATCAACAAAAGTATTCTCACGAATCCAAAAATCTATGCATATTTTTAAAAAGTCTTTCCAATCATCTAAGTTATTTAACCCTATGCTTCGCCATGATTGAGGCTCTTCGTTAATAGCATTAATTGCAGGATATGTTAATGCGACAAGCCCCATTGTTTCTAAACTGTTTTGTGTCTTTGGCCTACGAGCAAACTCTCGATATAAAAATAGTCTTGCCAAATTTTTAGGATCTGAAAGCTGAGGTGCTTTGCGCTCATACTCACCCGTTTGTAGTTGATCTTTTTGTTCGTCTGTTAGTTCGTCTTCTATTGCCCCAGAAAGTAACTGTACCTCATCCGTATTTGATAGTTGTTCAACTAAATCAAACCAAGATACTGAAGCTGTATTTTTAAGAGCATCTCGATATTTAGGTACCGCATTCATTATCTCGTTGTCTGTCTTTCCCATACTTTTTAGTGCTTCGATGATCCCTTTTGTATCTTCGTCCAACTCATTTTGTTCACTAATAGTAGCCAAGCGATGATAAACATAACTACGAACAAAGTTACGCTCTGAGTCAAGTTGCATCTTTGCAGAAAAACGAGCTGTACCTTGTCGGCTATCAGTAAAAGTTATCATTCGTTTACCACGGAGATCTTTTACATCGTCACTTTTCCCTGGCGCATGTTCTAACATAGTAGGTACAACAGTCCCCATTAAAAATGGCGCACCAAGTATTGCTCGTTTAAAGTTTGTACCGGTTTGTTTTTCAACTTTCTCACAGCAAGCACAGCGTAAACCATCATGGTCATCATTAGTAATAACGCTGATCGCATGGCTTTCTTCTTCATACGAGTGAGACAGTGCCATAGTTTTGAAGTTTAAGTATCTAATTCCTTTTTCTGATTTTAAAGGTGAAAAAATTTGAGCATGTTTGGTCAACTCTACTTCATCTTCTACCCCTTCTTGCTCTGAATCATCTGGCTGCTGTTCTACTTCATCAGCATAATCGTCAAGTAACTCACCAATCCTTACACTTAATTGCCTCTTGCCTCCCGATACAACTAACTCTTCAGCATTTAAAGAGCTTGTTCCACATCCTGAACAATGGGCTAACTCAAATACTGGTGCACCACAATCACAATGCCGCTTCTCTTCGAGGTAAACTTTGCCAAATTCCCAACCACTTTCTAACAAAGTACCTTCTTTTTTAGAGCAGTTAATATCAATACAACTCCAAATTCCTTTTTGTGCTCTATGAAAGAAGTGCGCTCTGACTGGTAAAAATGCTTGGGGGTCACTAGATTGATTTGAATATGCTTTCGCCATTAAATCAATCAGTAGAAGTGACTTCTTCTTTTGATTAGTCGTTATCTTATTATTCAATGGCCAAAGAACCTTAGCTATATCATCTAAACTCATAGGCATCTTGGTTAATTTTTCTCTTAAACTTTTAGCAACTGGTGAGCTAGATAAATAAGCGAATAACTCATTACTTGATAATGTAGCCGCATAACCAATATCGAGTTTATCATTGGAATCATTCTCTTTTATTGATGGTATTAAGCGATCGCCATTTACTACATGGACTTGTGATGTCTCAATACCTGCTAACTTCGCTAAATAAGCCTTCAGTTGTTTATTTGTTTTTTCTTGATTATTTTTATCACCTATTGTGGCTGAAGTTGCTACAAAGCGAACATTTTTTGGGTTTACTTTAAAGGCGTGCATCACACGGGTTAATAATAAAGAAATTTCTGCGGCTTGAGACCCTACATAAGTATGAGCTTCATCTAACACAATCCATTTGAGCTGACCTTCAGATTGCTGAATTATTGGTTGGTCTTCCTGCCTAACCAGCATGTATTCAAGCATTGTTGCGTTAGTTAATAGTATTGGCGGGGGCGTATCTCTAATAGTTTTTCTATATCTAACCCTTTCAGGCGTGTCTGCTTGTTCTTTTCTTAATATATCTTGTTTGGGAGGTTTATTATCAGTGTCGCCATTATAGAGGCTATATTTTATCTTACCCTCAAAGCCTCTTGTCCAAGCACTTAATCGCTCTCGTTGAGAATTAATCAATGCGTTTAATGGATATAGAAAAAGTGCTTGCACCCCTACTAAATCGTCTTTAGATGCTTCAGCTTGCTTTGCTAAATCATTTAACAATGGGACGAGGAAACATTCTGTTTTACCAGACCCCGTGCCACTAGTCACAACAACTGACTTAACATCATCACCTTTTAAATGCTTCCATGCTTCTAATTGATGCTGATAAGGAGGTCTAGCTTCTGGCCATGAATAATCTTCCTTAATATCATTACAATATCGATGAGACAAATCATCATTATAGTCTTCTTCGTCAACAGGTTTTGGCAAAGGAGGAGTTGTTAAGTTATTAAATAAAGTGGTGGATAATTCTTTATTCTGTACCAAACTCAGCAGAGAAGATTTTGAAGGGTTCCAACCAAACATTGCTTCGAAGATAGGATCAGCTAAAAGACTATTCTCTTCACCAAATCTTGCAGATAACTCTTGGTGAATGTAGTTACGTAGGGATGGATTTCGTAACCTCATTCGGCTTAATATTGCTTGAGAACTCCGCTCACAAATGTCTTCATATAATTTAGTAAATGAAATGTTTTTAGTCATGAGCATTGTCCTTGGAAATTAAAAAACTAGCTTGAAGAGCTAAACTGTAAGAGCTGTGAATCCACTCTCTATCTTCAGAAAGTAATCTTGATATAGCGACTTGTAAGAAGCGAGAAAATGGTTTGTAATTTACAGGAAAATCATCTATTGAGTCTAAATGCCCTGCAGCCCAGTAAGCCGTAAGTACAGGTAATTCAAGCATAAAGAATTGGCTTTTATAAATATGCTCTGAAATGTTCCGATTTATAAGTAAACAATGAAGCTTTTGAGGTAATACTGCTCTCATCAAATTAGGTTTTAATTCGTGTCTAAACTCTTCGTCTTTTCTAGCTGATTGAAGTCTGCAGATAAACTTGCCACTCTGGCGATCAAACAATTCTTTTTTTCCTTTGTGAAATAAATCAAATTGGTTTAACTTCCAATCGTCATTATGGCTATTTATCCACTCACAAGTTTTACCTATTTTCTTGTATCTAAGAATATCTGCAATTGTCGCGAAACCTTCCCCTCTAGAAGAGAGCTTTTCTAAAAAGTCTTCAATATGCATGACCTTTAGTTGCATTATCATTTCTGCATTTAAGCTAAAATTAGATACTTCACGATCGATTCTAGCGATAAGACTATCCATAGCAAAAAGCCAATGTTCTAAAGTTAAACATAACCAGCTAAAAGGAAGTTGGTTTTGTAGCTTCCAAACAGATTCAAACCACTCTTGATCTGACTTTCTAAACAAGAGTAATGCGAAGGATTGAGGGTAATCTAGCATATGTGTAAATATGTTAAATGTATTTGCTCGAACCAAATCCAAAGCATTTACAAATAGCTCTACCTCACTCCAAGCTTTGTAATTTGGATCTTTTACCATTAACTGTAATACATCATGAAACCATCTAACGTTATTACTTTTTACTGCACAAGTTAAGGTTCCATCAAAACTTACATTTTCACCAAAAATTGTCACCACTGTGGGTTGAACTTTATGTTCAGGGTCTGCAAAAACAAGCCAAGGGCCCGTCTGTAAGTCATTGGGAACAACAAAAGCCTTTCTGTTCAGCTCGTCATAGTCAACATCCATGACAACTTCACTTTCAGTAAGTTTCCACATAGGACGCAGCTTTAATTTGACAGATTCTGGATGTTTATGGGCATCAATATTACTAATGAAAAACTTTTCTTTAACTCTTCTTTCATTATTAATAGGTATAGCTAGATGCCTGTCAGGGTAAACTTTGCCTAAATCAGAACGATAATCCAAAAATTTATTTTCTACTCTAAAACTAATGTAATCCCATGTATTGTCTGATTGAGTATATAAGATGTTGGCTAATTTAATTAAAACCTGACAATCGATTAGCATTTCAGAAGATATTTCTTCATTTTCAAAGCGTAAATGCTCGTTTAAAGAAACCTTAACTTCATCACGCTGCTCTCTTTTATTTTCTTTAATCAGAACAGCATTAATTTTAAATCCCCATATCGCTTTTTCGTTATCACAAACTACTTTTAACGAGCACCGATATAAATCATCAATACAAATTCGTTGATATTTAGTTATTGGCCGACCTGTATGTGAAATTAGACAAAGTCCATTTTGCCCTGTGGGGATTTCGAATGATAATGAGCCGGCATATGGCCAACGAAGATCAGCGCTGACAGAAGCAGAAATACTATTAGGTAATTGAATGTTTAGTCTTTGCCCAAAAATAGCCGGTTCAACACTCTTTAGCCAACGTTCCTGAGAGTGACATAAAGCAATACCATCATTTTTAAAATTTATAACGTTAACTTCAAGCCTTCCTGCACCATTTAAATTATGGGTGAAATTAGAGCTTTTAGGAATTACATTAAGATTTGACTGCCAAGCAACATCACCATCCTTAACCCATAAAATATTACCTCGACCAAATACATTATCAGCATGCCAAGCACATACTTTATCACTTTCTTTACTTTTCCAGAAAATTTCCTCTACTGAAATCTCACTCGTACTACCATCTATATTTGAAACAAGTGTTGGTAACCCTTTATACACTTTCTCATCAACAGCTAATGGTTCTAGGGCCCCCACTATCTGACAAGTAACAGTATTAGTGCTAACGCAATCAGTAATAACCTTAAATGAACCGTGTATGGTTGATATTTTGGCAATTCCATATACCTCATAAACAGCCCGCTCCTCGCCAGGTATTTTAGCAATATACTCAACCGTCGATAACAAATTCGCAGGAAGAGGTTCTACTGAAGAAACTATATATACTTTCTCACTCTGGCTTTTTACAGAGCCCTCACCTATGAACATCAAGCCTTTGGAAGCTGGAGCAAAAACCCAAGGCATTACATCTGATAATGCTTCGCCACGGAAATATATGTTTGAAGTTAGCTTTTTATCTTCACTCCATAACTCAAAACTAAGTTCATTCCGTGCTGATCCCCCAAAGTAACTAATAGCCTTACGAGATACTTGCCAACGTTCGGCTCCATCTGCTCTTAAATTAAAAGAAGCTGATAATTTTCTATCAAGCGCAGAACTTAAAGAATACATATCGAAAAAATTAGGGAGATTTACATTTCCTAATTGATCATTGAGATCATCAGGGTTAATTGTTGCGTTCAAATGTACGAGCGCTTCTAAGTACCACCCTTCATGACCTTCTCTTAAAAATCGCGTTATTCTTACAGGATGTTTTTCTCTTTTTACAATACTCGCTGCCCGTCTGAGCAATACTCGCATTAACTCAGTAGCTTCATTATCATTTAAAAGAAACTTTAAACCTTTCTTCCATTTTGGATTTTTAGCTTCTAGTACCAAAACGGGGTCTTTAACTGCATAGAGGTGATATTCATCTCGTAACAAAATAAGATCTTCGACTAATGTTGAAGCTAATTTTGCAAGAGAATCCTGTTGCAAGCTTTTAGGTAATTTTGGCAAAAACTCTTTGGCTAATTCATACGATGATTTACTGAGGTGAAAGCGACTATATTCCTCAATTATGTAAATAAGGTACTGTCTTAAATAAGTTTCGTTTTCTCCAGTTAAGATAGCTCGTGGAAAACCACCTTGACAGAACAAAGTCGCAAAATATTCATCTCTTGTCGTATCAAAAATAATTTGCTGCCAAGATTCTAAACCTCTCTTCACTGTAGCTCGTATTGAAGATTGGTAATAAGGCTTATAATCTTTAATACCCAAGCTATCAAAGAGTGGTTGCCATTTATCTCTACCTCCAGAATAATTCCTTTGTAACCATGTTGTTGAATAAAGAACAAACAATTTATCAAATATAACTGAAACGTTAAAAACGACGCTAGGTGACTTCCCCCCTAACATGCCCTTTAGTTTGAACCTTAGAGAAGTCAGCTCTTCATCAGTTACTTTATACGCCCAAATCGGCTTACCTAATAATCTTCTACGTGGGGCAATACTAAGAAACTCACTCTCCCAGTGTTGTAATGCGTTAATGCCAGTTAACTTTTTAGAAGATATATTCGAAATACTCATAAAAAATTGCCTATTTTTATGAAGCGAAGGTATTGATATACTTTTTCAGTATATAGACTTACGTCAAAATTATTTTGCACAGGGGATTCCCTCATCAATTGATGCATTAGCTGTATCTAGAGCTAGGGGTAATAGAATGATTTGCTCGTTTGAAATTTTTATTATCCGAGCTGAGCTATAAATAGAGGGGTAACGCTGGGGTATCATCACTGCAATTCCTTTTTACTGCTTCCCGACCTTGGGATAGTTATATACTACTATCGTTAATCTACCATTCATTTTACTCAAATCAAGTGGTTAAGTGATTATTTAGACAAATCGCTTATATTAGCGACCAGTTAAGAGCAAAATTTGCTCTTAACTAGTTTTTTGTTTATTACTCTAAAGTAGCTATTTCATCCAACATTGGCATACCACCATGCGAGAGGCCCTGCAATTCCCCACAAATCGACATCATTTGCGATGTTATCCCTGTTATTTGCCCTTCACGCTTTTTCCAGATCCTTTGCATTGCGTTTCTTTCTTTATCAAGTTCGATTTTCATTTGTTCTTGATGATCTACAACAGCTTTTAAACGATGAACAAATTGCGTGCTGCAAATATAATCATATATGGCTTCTACTTGTTCACTTTTGCCCGCACTCACCGTTTTTTGGCGCTGTGACTCTAGCAGCACTATTCTAAGCGCCTCACTAAGCCCTTTTGCTAAAGCAGGTTTAACTAACCAAACTCCATCAACCATTAACATAGGTTCATTCGTATTTGCAGGAAATACGGTTGTTACTAGCACTCCAATATCACCAGCAGCATTTTGTACATCTGTTTTAAGTTTACTGACCCAGGCATTTGACCAATTTTCAGCTCGCTTTGTTTCCCACACTATTTTGCCGCACACAGTACCTGAGCGCATGCAAACTGTTTGAATAACATCTGCGCCTTTAGCACCTTTTTTTACGGGTTCAATAAAATCAAGCGGATATAACTGAGCGAGTGTAGTCTCAAGCTCCAGCTCTAAAACTTCTCCTTGTAGCTGTTGTGAGCCCTGTTCTAGCTTGCGTTTAAGGTCATTATTAGCTTTGGAAGCATCATCAATTTTTTTACGGTACTCTGCTTCTTTTAATTTAAACTCATTTGCAGCATCATCACGGAGTAACTGCTTTTGCTCTTCAACTTTACGGGCTAATTCAAGTTCAAAGTTTTTTTGTTTATCTTCAAGCTCTGTTTTGGCCTTTCTGAGTTTAATTTCTTCATTTCTAAATCGATCTAATTGCTCATCTTTAGATTTTATTGATGCCTCAAGGCTTTGTTTTTCAAGCTTCACCTTTTCAAGCACGCGTTGCTCTGCTTTAACTTTTTCAGACTCAATCTTTGTTTTGAGTGCTTCTTCGCTTTGCTTGCTATCTTCTAGCTGTTCATTTAATTGTGCTAGTTGCTGCTGAAATACTTTTGACGCTGATTTTTCTGCATCTTTTGTGGCCTGGGCCTTAAAGGAAGTTAATTGCTGGTTGAGTAGTTGCTCATACTCGTTCTCATGCTGCTCAATTAAATGCTTAGCTATCGCATCTTTTACATGAAAATCAGTATCACAATGAGGACAGGTTATTAAATCGTTTGCATTAAGAATTATTTTAGAAGTCATGGCTGAGCCTTGTAATAGTTAAACACATAGCTACTATTACAAGGTTGATGCCAAAACATAACTAATTGTTTAATAACTAATTATGTTTGTTACTAAACTAGCAGGTGGAAATTAAATTACTTTTATGTAAATAATTCACTATCAAAATGTACATATAAAAATAAGTTACTTATTGTGTTTGTCATAAATTTGAGTTCTGCTTAGCGTTAAAATTGCTTGGTAAAGAGCAATATTAAACACTTTATACTCATCTTTATTCTCAGGGCCAATCTCACCACTGTAAATTGGAAGGGACTCCCTAAAATCAATCAAGTTAACCTCAATTTTTCTATCAACAATAACTTGAATATATTGGCTTTTATTTACTTTGTTCACACTGTTAAAAAAGTCGACAGAGTCCACATCGCACAACATGCTTAAGTACTTAAATAGGTCAAATGAATGACAACCTTCAATAACCACATCATGGTTTAACAATGCATCAATAAAATTAGGGGTCAATTTGTTGAGTGGCGCAAGTGTGGTCTTATGAGTGGCTAATAAGCAGAAATACACGTTTTTCAAACGTATTAAGTGTTGATATAAATAGGCTGCCATCTTAACTGAGCTTTGAAAAGGCCTATTAAACAAACCTGATATTTTAATTTTTTCTGTTAGCTCAATACCAGTATTTATTTCTAATACAAGTACATACTGGGCATTTTGCTGCCTTACCTTTATTGCCTTAACATAGGGCTTTACAAAGTTAAAATTAAGTTCAATAAACTCTTCGGTTATATCAATTTCTATAAACTTATTGTGGTTACTAACAATCGAAGTAAGATCTAACCTTTTGAAAAAATCACTCTCCGAAACCGCATCAGCGAGTTCATCTTCTAACTCATCAATTTTGTCCTGTTGGACTTCATACTTATCGGCAAGCTGGGTAATGAGTTCCTCTATACCTAGTTCTTTAATTAGTGATTTAGCATATGGTTTACCACGATTATCTATTAAATCAATAAGCCAGGGCTCATCACCTTGTATCAGCACATTAGAAATTATATTTCCAAATTCGCTTATTCTATTTAAGTTTGTATCTATTGGCTTGCTCTTATAATCCCAATACAAAGAGCCTATATAACCACAATCATAACTGTCCACGTCATCTGCATAACCACCCAGAACGATTAATTGCTTAAGTTCATCTATTAAATTTTGTTCAACTAGCAACGAACTAAGTGAAGAGCCATCTGAAAGCAACTCATTAAAATCAACACTTATATATCTAGCAAAATTTTGATACTCAGCCTGAAGCAGGACAGTCAATGGGCACAACGAAGTATTGGATACCGAATACCCACAAAAGCGTCTAACTTCAGGGTTATCTGCGACTGGGGTTCCAATTACAGTTAAATCTATGTCAGGGAATAAAAGCAAGGCATTAAACACATACTCCAATCCATTAGTCATTGCGAGGGTTATTGGATAATTAATTTCATCATATTCACCAACATATTGATGATTAATATCAGCCCCTAACAACAATAGAGTTAAAGCAAGTTCTTCATCACTACTCTCGATTGCGCTCAAAAGTAACTTTTCAATTTCATCGTATTGCTTAGCCAAATAACAGGCTTTTACAAAATCGCCCTCTTCAAGAGCCTTATAATAATCGGCTAAATGGTCTGCATCCTCATCAGCGCAATAGCTAAAACCATCTAATGGTTTTAATATTTTATTTTTATGGCTTTGTAATAAATTATTTTTATGAGCTTCAATTAAATTACATGTTTTATAATTATTCAACAGATCAAAATCTTGAATTATGACTCTTTGAATAGTTTCTTCTATTGGTTGCATCGACTGCTCCACTCACAACGTTAATATTAAATAAAACCGATATTTAAACAGCTCAAATCTATTCTTTTTTCACTCTTAGCTTGTATATCAAAAGGAACAACCCAGAGCTTTAACGCACCACCCTCATAGTTAAAGCTATGCGGAAATGCGATCCTAAACGTATCAGTTTTAGGATAAATAAGAACTAAACGCCCTTTACCATTTAAGTAAGTATGACCATAGCCAAGCATCTGATAAAAATCAGCTTGAGAAAGCCCAAACTTGTCTTTTCGTTTAGAGTTTTGCTCGTTTATTAATTTCCATTTTGTATCAAGCACAATATGATTACTTTTATCGGTATCACTTTTGCGTGAAATATATAAATCCGGTTTTAGTAAAAAGTAAGGTGTATTGCCATAATCAACTAAAGACTTAGTACTCACCTGAGCAGATACCTCACCCAAACCTGTAATATGCTTTTTTAAATACTGAGCAACAAAGCTTTCAAACACCGCTTCCATAGGGAACAACAACGAAAATGCATTACTTTTACCCTGCAAGGTTAACGGAGAGAACCCATCAATAATTAGCTTTGTCCACGCCAGTGGGGCTTCGTAATACTTCATTCCCCTATCTAGCTTAACGCTAGCAAAGTCATTCTTAACATTATTACTTAGTGGTATGTCTGCAAAAGCAAATAACAGCTCTTGCAGTAGTTTTTGGTTATTAGCACTGCGGCTATAGCCTTTCACCTTTACAAGTGCGGTGTGTATTAATCGATTAACCGGCCTATCTTGTAAATACTCTTCGTACTCAACATAAAACTTATGTTTATTAATAAAGTTATGCTTAACTTGCTTACCTACCAAAAGCTTACCTTTTAAAAAGGCAACGTTATTTTCTTTTAGTACATAGTCACTTTTAAGCCCGCGCTTTATTAAAGTATTTACAGAGGCTAAAAACTGGCTAATAAAAACCTCTAGTAAAGATATTTTATTTTCAGCTAAATTAGCTTTATTAGTTTGTAAGTGCCTAAACTGCTTAAGTGATTTAAGCATCATTAGTACTGACGAACGCGAGGCGCTGTCATCACTATTCTCAGCTACTTTAGGTAATACTTCTATTTGGGTTCCATCGGGAGTAAAAATCACACCTGCATAGTTTTTAACTTGTAATACCTCACAACTATCAACTTGCTTTAAGCACATAAATCGACTTTCTGAGTCATCACATAAACATAACTTTCTTAAATAATTGTATGCGTCTCCAGAAATAGGTTTTATCTGGGGCGATGCTGGTATTTTGCCACTTTTATCATCACCATTAACCAAATACCCAAACTCAAAAACAGTAGTTTGCTTTTTTACTTCCGGCATTACTGAGCACTCGAAGCTGTATCTTCACCTGCATCATCACTAATTTTCTCAATGCTTTTAAGCAATGTATCGTCATAAATAGCTTGATAAGCTATTGGGTCATTCCATGCTGAATCTTGAGTATTAAAATCAGCTAAAGTGAAAGTTTTTTTCGTGTCTTCATAGGTTTCTAAACCATGATTTTCACCAAAAATATCGTTATATTTTTCGCTTTTCGACTTCACAAAAATATATTGTTCTAATTCACTTTTTTCTTTTCGATTATCACCTAAAACTAAGCGAATTTTATTCCAGTCTTCAAAAAAGTACTCTTCAAGTAGAGGGATGATTTTATTTTTAAAGGTATTTTTAAGTTCACTAAATGCTTTTTCTTCAGCATTGTCGTCACTATTTAAAGCATCTAAAACAGGAATTAAAAAAGCATGCCCTAATGTATGCTCTCGGTCGTAAAGCACCTCAATACGCTTGTTCATTGTTTTAAGTAGCAGTTCAAGGTCAATACCTTTAACTTCCTTACCTTTAAACAATTCTGGCTGTGGCATCATTTCTATAAAGTCAAAACGGCGTCGCAATGCTGTATCCATCATTGCTAACGACCTATCAGCCGTATTCATAGTACCAATAATGTAAAGATTATCAGGTATTGAAAACACGTCACCTGAGTATGGCAAAACAGTATCTAACTTTTCGTCATTACCAAGTCTTTTTGAAGGCTCAATAAGTGTAATGAGTTCACCAAATATTTTTGAAATATTGCCTCGGTTTATTTCATCGATAATTAAAACAAAATTTTTGCGTTCAATATTATTTGACTCAGTGGCTGAAACTAAACCCTTTAAATACGAAACCAAAGGCCGATAATAAACACCTAGCCCAGATTTGTATTCTCGCTCACCATTAAAAATCGCTCTTAAAGTATTTATACTCAGAGTATGATCTTTACTACCCCCCTGTTTTTCGAAGAATATTCGCTTGTCATTAAAATCGATTACTTTGAATGAAACTTTCGACATAGGAACTTCAACAAACTCACTTTCAGCTAATTCGGCGCAAAATGCTTCCCAACAACTATCAAAGCTATGCTGTGTAGTTGATTCTTGAAAGGTACGATATTTAGTTGCTTCAATTACAATTTGTTTAAATACGCCATCCTCAACATCATACGAAATACTGCCGTTATCGCTAGATGCTTTAAGCCCTTCTACAAATTCTTCATAACCAAAACTCTGATGAAAGGTTAAAAATCTAATTTGACCATCTTGCTTAAGCTCTTCGTAGTATTCTTTATAAGTTGCTCTTAGATCTTGGTCATTTTCTACTTTTTGAGCAAAATAAGGATCTACAGCATCAACTGCTAGCTTAACGGTATTAAATGTTTTCCCTGTCCCAGGTGGGCCATATAAAATGGAGTTTAGAGGGGGTAACTCAATTGACTTATTCATAGATGGAGCTTCTAAATCACTATTTGTAATTGCTTTACTAGGCAAAAATAGGTCAAATTCTTGCTTAACATTGTTAAAAGCAAAATCAATTAGAGCAATTTTTTCTGGGTTGTCAGCTGTTACTTTCCAGATGCGAGGCCTGTATGTGTAAAAGTACCATGTCTTTTTACTAAAGTCAGTGTCCCATTTTACCTTTAAATTAATACCATCGTTTAAATTTTCAGTTACCTCACCAATGGCTTTAATATCCATTACTGAAGCCATTTTACCGTCATTATCAAAAGGCAAGTTATAGGTTTGTGTATATACTGACTTTATAGCAATTTTATCGCCGGCTTTAATTTTTTTTACATTGTCATGGTATTTATTATCATCACCATTCTGCCAAATACCTTCTTCGGTAAAGCGCTCTGTTTGATCATCATTTGCACCGTATGATGCGCCTAAGAACCAATAAATACTTTTTCCGTTTGACATAAACGTCCTTATCTTTTTTGAACTTAGGTTTAGTTCTATACAAATTCTAAAATCGTAACTTAGCTAAATTCTAAAATTTAATTGACTATCCAATTCACATAAGTATTCAACAAAACATTCTTCTATTTTAATTAATTTTGCTATATCAAACTCTTTAGTATTGCCTGTGCCATATAATGCGTCATCCTCATCTTCAGGATCCACTCCATGTTCAGCCTCATCACATAATTGGTCAAAAATTTCCCTTCTGTTAATATATGGAGATTCACTACAATGAGTTGCAACGGTACTAATCAGGTCTGGATGTGCCTCGTCAAACTTATCACGTTCTAAATTATCTGGAAATTCAACTAAAGAGTCATAATAGTCTTCTAATTCACAGGCTAACTGCTCTAACTCATTTGCATCAAAAATAAAGTTTTTAGACCCATTATCATAAGCTATATGTAACTCGTTATGATCTTCAAGCTCAGCTAACAAACTTTGCAAACATGAAACCATAACAGCTTGATCGACTAATGCTTGTGAATAATCAATTCCTATCTTTTCATAATCCGCTTTAATTTCTTGCTCAATTTCTTTTTTATTTATATTTAATTCATTTTCAAGGAAAGACATATTTAGTACCTATAAAATTTTAATTTTATAAAAAATAATCTACTAAAAAGCTAACTAGCAACTTGTGCTAGTTAGCCGAGGTACTGACCGGCGCATACTCTAAAGTTTTCTTCACATTTCCGATTAATATCGCTTTGTTAATTTCAGAATCAAAAAGTTGTTTTAACAAGCCTTTCTGATTGTTTATTAACTGGGCATGCTGAGGAGTTTGACCGCTAATGACTTCACGTGCTTTTGTATTACACCAAGTCTTATAATTAGATAAAATTAGGTTGTAATTTTTTGATGAAGTCTCAAGTATATGATCAGCCATTTTATATTTACCAAAGCGTTCATAAAGTTGGCTTTCTAAGCAAATAGTCTTCGGAAGCAAGTCCATCATCATATTTACAAAATCAAACATCAACTTTGCATGTTGAGCGCTTGCAGAGTCTACATAACCAACTAAGTTATCAATAAGCGATAAAAGTTCATTTCTTTTAACTGCAAGTTGAGCCATGTATTGCACTGCAATCTCATGTGACTCCTCTACAAGTGCCTTATCTAATAACAACACTCTTGCCGACTCAATTAATCCAAAGTATTCGGATAGCTGACTCATAAAATATATAACATTTTGTGAGTGCACATCTTGAGAAACCAAATCAATCTGATCCTGCAACTTGTCAATTTTATTAGCTAGGTATTTTGTTTGTGCAACAATAGCACCTAATAAAAGCCCAGTAGATAGCCCCGTAGCAGCAAGTTGAATCGTTTGAGCAGATTGTATTTGTTTTAAAATAGAACCAAGCCCTTCAGAAGACTCTATTGTTTTTTCTACTAAAGGAAGCCACTGCTCTACTCCTTTATTGCTTACAGCAACACCATCTCTTAGGCGCATAGTCCCTCTATGTAGGCCCTCAATTACTTCCGGTTTCACTTTGGACCAATCAATGATCAAAACTTTTTCATACATTTAAAAAAAATCCTTATTTTCTAATTGCTGGCGCATAGCAGCTACTTGAATAACCGCAGGAAAAGTAACTCTAAATGCAGGGCCTGTAATCGCAGGAACAGTTATTAAACCATTTATAGCCCAACCTATTGGGCCAGCAAAAATGCTAAGAGTTCGCACAAGTGTTGCATTAGCCGCTAACTGCAAACCTTTACCCATTATCATTCTTGCAATAGAATTAGCAATAATTAATGCTATTTTATAGCTTGCAAAACCGCCAAGTTTTATTGCAGAAATTATCGCTGCCATTGCTGCAGGCCCAGCTAATTTAGGATCAACTTTGAGCTCTTTTGTTAACTCCTTTTTCTGCTCATCTGTCATATCGTCCCATGAAGTCTCTATTAATTTGGCAAACATTGCTTTTTCTATTTCAATAGTCGCTGCATCAAAATCGGTTTTTACTTTAATACGTTTACACACATCGACTAAAATTTCACGATACGTAACACCTGTTCGACGAACAAGGTTAACCAAAGTATCACCACCATAATGCTGGAGCTCTGCAGCTATACTTTGCCACGCTTTTCGATAGTCACCTTTTGCATCTATAAATGCTTTATTTCCAGATAATGATTCTGTATTTCGTTTTTTCCCATCTTTATCAAACATCAAATGCTTAACGAGTACTTCAAGCAATTCTGTATCTGCATACTGTAAAAATGCTAAATCTTTATCTTCTCTATATTTATTTGACATCTGTATTCCCTGTTTTAATTTACGATTAATTATATTGATTTATTATGTGCTTATTTATAATAGACATTATATTAATAATACCTATTAAAATTAGCTGCCTTTGGTACTTATTGGTCGTTTTATGACCATCAATGGGTGTTTATTCGCAACCATGTCGGCATAAATGCCGACCTACAAAATAGCGTGTTATTTTTTGCTGGCTTTTGCTGCTTTTTTAGCGGCTTTTTCTAGCTTTTCGGCTTCAAGTCGCGCGGCTTTTATACGCGCTAATAACTTATCGGCGGGTTCGTCGTTTAGGTCTTGTGGTACAAGTTCACCGCGAAACGCTTTAGCTAATATCGATTGCGTTAAGTTATCAACACGTTGTTTAGCATTTGCGAGGTTCTTTTCTAAGGTATCGGCTAAGGCGAAGTATTGTTCGACAAGGCGAACGATTTCGGTTTGTTCTTCGAACACAGGTATAGGAAAGCATATTTTTATCATTCTCTTGAGCCCTAAATCGCGATTGGCTACACCATGAGTATAGGATTGAGCACGTTCAAAACACTTTGGAGAATTTAAAGCCACCTGAATGTATTCTGGTAATATAAGCTCATGATTACTTACTCTTAAAACAGCCACATGCACCCAAACATTAAAGTCTAGTTTTTCTCTATTTACACAAGCAATTCCTGTTGTTCCACCTTTGGTATATAAAATATCACCGAATAAGGGTTTGCATCTTCTGCTTAATTCTTCGTGCAATTCTTTACTTATATATTTAGCCGTCTCAAAAGAAATACCGTCTATTGAGATATTTCTTCCACTAATAAAAGGGACTCCACTTTTTGAATATGTTGGACTAAAATGAGGGCCATCTTTAACAAAACGAGTAATTTGATCTAATGATACAAACTGCCAACTTTTAGGGAAATCCCCAAACCTTAATAAGTCCTCTTCATCGGGTTTATAAGGTTCAGGTAGTTTATCTTTCCATTTATCGTTAGTTGGCAACTTACCTTTAAGTTCGAACTCCTTTAATTTCTCAAGTTCCCAACCATCCTTGTAAGCATTAGATATACAAGATTTGGTAAGTTTCAGTTCATTCTCACTTCGCCATTGTTCGGTGAGTTTGCCGGAGACGGCCGCGGCAAGGACTGATTGGCGGAAGCATTTGATGATATCCGGTAAATTGTTGAGGCGTTGTTGTATAGTGTCGACCTGCGCCAATAAGCTATCAAGCTTTTCAACAATGCGTTTTTGCTCTGGGAATGGAGCTAAGGCGACATCAATACCAACCATACCTTTTTGGGTGATTTGTGGCTGTGCAGACCCAGATATTACACCTTTGAAATCAAACCTTTTCAAAAAGTACCGAAGATAATTAACATCGACTAACGGTGAAAGGTTATCTAAAGCCATTGCATTGCCATTAATATATGCATTCGGCTCAGATAAATGAATGTTACCGCACGTGGCACCGCGACATGTAATCATCAAAGTTGGCTTTTCATGCGTGAAAGTATCGTAAAAACCAATTTTACCATTTGCCCCATATACGACGTAGCCTTCACTTTTTAATTGTGCAGTAGGAATTGTTTTCCACTGTTTTGGTGTGCATAAGTTAAAAATTGAAGTGTTCCGCCACTTATTAGGTCGTCCAACAGAATTAAAGAGAGCCATTATTCAGCACCCTCAATAATCTTTTTCTCTAAACCAAATTCTTCTGCTAATAACGCGACTTGCCCTTCTGCTTGGTCACTTGCCCCAAGATCTATCATTAATTGGTTCATTTCTCGCAGCGCTTCAGTCAGCTCTGTCATCGCTTGTGTCGCTAATACATCAGGCTCTGGCAGATTCGCGGCATCGGTAATTGAATTATCTTTTAGCCATGTGATGTCTAAGCTGTCGTTTTTAGCTTTAATAAACTCACGTGAGAATTTGCGCCAGCGAGCGTTTTCTATTAGCTCCGGGCTATCACTGATTTTTATATCTTCATCATTGATAGGTGTGGTACAGCCTAAAATATTGTAAACGCCTTCTTCTCGTTTTGCTTGGCCGTTAGCATCGTTGCCGTAAACCGCCTCAAAGCTTTCAAGGTATTTATGTGTAAATGGGCTGCGTTTACCAAAGGTTTGCATGTTAGTGCGTAAGTCGTACACCCAGGTGTTGGTTGTGCAATCTTTATCTTGGTGTGGGTTATCAACCGTGCCTTTTTGGAAAAACAACACATTGGTTTTAACACCTGCGGCGTAAAATATACCGGTAGGTAGGCGTAAAATTGTGTGTAGGTTACATTTGTGCATTAAGTCGGTACGTATTTCAGCCCCTCTGCCGCCTTCAAATAATACGTTATCGGGTATTACCACAGCAGCACGACCACCTGGCTCAAGGCTATTGTATATATGCTGCATAAAACACAGTTGTTTGTTTGATGTTGGGTATACAAAGGTACGGGTAATATTAGTGCTGCTTGCAGAGCCAAACGGCGGGTTTGTGAGTATTACGTTGGCTTTTGGCAGGTTTTCGCCATCGTTACCTAAGCTGTTACCAAGGCGTATAGCACCGCCTAGTTCGTCATTGCCTTCAATGTCGTGTAATAAACAATTCATTAATGCAAGTCGGCGAGTTTCGGGTACTAGCTCAAGCCCAACAAAGGCACGCTTCATTTGGAATTCTTGAGTGTCGTCGTCTAGGTCGTCTAAATCGTTGGTTTGGCTTTTTATGTATTTGTCGGCCTCGATTAAAAAGCCTGCGGTGCCCGCTGCGGGATCTTGAATAATTTCGCGAGGCTGCGGCTTTAGTAAACGTACCATTGTTTCTATTAGTGGTCTTGGCGTAAAGTATTGGCCGGCACCCGATTTAGTTTCGTTAGCATTTTTTTGTAATAAGCCTTCGTACATGTCGCCAAAGTCGTCACGAGTTTTAACAACATTCTCGCCATCGCCGCTTTGGTACCAATCTAGGCTATCCATTGTGGTTACAAGCTCTGTCAGCTGCCCTGCATTGGTAATAGTGGTATTTACGTTTTGGAATATAGCACGCACAATAGCGTGGTCGTCGTTACCTAACTGCACGAGCATGTTGCGGTAAAACTGTAATTGGTCGAGCCCTATTTTGCCTTTTAAGTCGTTCCAACGCATACCTTGTGGCAGCAGGTCAGTTTCGGTGCCTGTTTGCTCGGTCATTTTTAAAAACAGCAATGTGGCCAGCTCGTTTACGTAGTTTTGATAAGACACGCCGCCATCGCGCAGGGTGTCACACATTTTCCAAAGTTTGGCTACTAAATCATTGTTGTTCATAGTGTCTCTTCATTTATAGGTTGGCATTAAGGCCAACGCTTCACAGTATTTGGCATTGTAATATAGGAGTTAAGGTAAACCTGCATTAATTAGGCAGGTTGCTCCCACATATAGTTATTAAATTGTTCTAGCACTTGGTTAAGCTCGTTATTAAAAATGGCATCGAGCTTGCGCTTACCACCTCGGCGGCGGTAATTACCGGTTTTAAAAGTGTCGTCGTCAATGGCTACTTGCTCTTTTAAGCTATTGGCTAAGCGCTCTAACCACTGTAGCTGTTCGTTACTCCACGGTTTTTGCTGCTTTATTTTAGCCAGTGCGTTATTTACACGCTCATCAAACGGTAGTAAAGCATCACCCAATGCTGCGCGGCGAATATGCCCTATTAACCGTGCAGCAATATCTTGGTTGGTGGTTTTTTTCCATGCAACCCTAAGTGTTGACTCGTCAAACGATTGCGCATCAAACCACTCTTGCAGCTCTATTAATGCTTTACGGGTTAAGTCTTTAGGTTTGGTGATAACGGTTTGTAGCGCAGCTTGACTGTTTTCGCTTTGCTCTACGAGTTTGTCAAACGCTTCTAAAAAGTCTTCGGCGTTGTCGTAATCGCCATAGCCTTCTTTAAATTCTATTAGCTCGTCTTCTATGTCGGTAAAAATAGGCTCGTGGCGTAGCTCGTTTATTTGCTTTTTGAGGTGCTCTAGGTTTTCGACCAACTTAGGAAGTTGTGTAAAAATTTCGGCGCTTTGCTCTGGCCCTTTAGTTTTTAGGGTTTGTGCAAGGCTTGCAAAATCGCAACCGGCAGCACCTTCCAATACGGTATCTAGGCGTTTTATTGATTGGTCTATTTGGGCTGATTTATCTTGATTAAATACACCATGACCTACAATACGCTGTACTTTAGCCACTAGTTGCTCGTGGCTATGGTGTGCAAACGAGCGACCATCGGCCTCTAATGTTTTATAAGTTTGTGAGTCAGTTATTTCGTTTACTAAGGTGTTTAACTCAACGTTTGGACGAACAACTACTGGGCGCATTGTATCTACCGATTCGAGCGAGTCGTATAAATCGACGGCATCGTAAATGGTAAAGTTAACTTTGCCAACCTCTGGGCATAAACGTGTGGCGCGCCCTTTCATTTGCTCGTACAAAATACGGCTTTTAACTTTACGTAAAAATACGAGGTTACAAATGCTTGGTACGTCTATCCCTGTAGTGAGTAGGTCTACCGTTACTACAATATTAGGTAAACGCTCTTTGTTGTAGCGGGTGATCATACTTTGTATTTTTTTAGGATCTTTGTCGCTTTCGCCGGTTATTTTAATAATGGCGTCGTGCTCAAGATTGGGATAGTGCTTTTTAAAAGCCTCACGCAGCTCTATCACCATGTTATCGGCATGGGTGTTGTTTACACAAAATATGAGTGTTTTTTGTTTACCTGTTGGGTCGAGCTTTGTTGCGAGTGATTCGGCAACTATTTTATTAAAGTTTGATGCAATAATATCGCGGTTAAAGCTGGCTACTTCAAAGTCGCGCTCGTCTTCAAGGGTGTCTTGAATTAGCTCCCCTTGAGATGTTAAGCGTGTTACCTCTGAGCCTTTATCTATATAAATACCATTTTGATTAAGCTTGGTAATAATTTTTATAGGGGGCGCTTGGTCTATTAAGTAGCCATCTATCACTGCTTTACGGTAGCTGTAACGGTACACAGGTAAACCAAAAATGTCGGTTGTGTGTAATGCGGGTGTTGCAGTAAGCCCTATTTTTACTGCATCAAAATGGTCAAGTATTCTGCGGTACGTTGATACGTAGTCAAGCTGGTTTCTAAATTCCATTTCGCCATCGGTTTGTTCTTTATCAAGAATATAACCACGGTGTGCTTCGTCTACTATTATGCAATCGTAGCGTTCTACTGGCATAAATTCATCGCTTTGTAGCGTACGCTTAACTAGCGATTGAATAGTTGATACATGTATTTTAGTTGCGTCTGACGGGAACTTATCGGTCAGGCCTTTTATATTAAATATGGTGTTAAAAGGCACATCGTTTATGCGAGTGTCATCAAACGAGTTTAATGCTTGCTCACCCAGTGAGCGCCTATCAACTAAAAACAAAATACGATTAAATCGACGTGACTGAATTAGCCTGTACATAAGCGCAATAGCGGTACGGGTTTTACCTGTACCGGTTGCCATAGCAAGTAATATATTTTGCTGGCCTTTTTTAATAGCTTGCTCGGTGGCTGTTATAGCCTCTTTTTGAAAATAACGGAGCCCTAAGCCTGTTGGTTCGTTAGTTTCGAGCCATTGCTGCGCGGCATCTATGTTGCCATCTAGCTTAGCTTTTAGTTCGCCTGGTGTATGCCATGCAGGTAATGCTTTAGCTTGGTTACTCACTTTACGTACATCGCGATACCAAATACCGCTTTTATTTAATAACTGGCGGCGGTACTCTCGCCCGTTTGTTGAAAATACAAACGGTATTTTATAGCTGCGTGCGTTTGGCTCTTTGGATTCTTTCCACGTAATTTGGTAGCTGTTTTGAGTTTGTAGCTGCTCTGCTACTTTTTGATGCTCTGCATCGTTTGCAGCTCGCGCTTGGATTTCTGCGTTTAAATGATCAAGATTAAAGTAAATACTGTACCGCTCAGCCTCTGCTAATTTGCCGCATACATCGGTATTTATTTTTTTAGCCTCAACAACCCCTACCGGTTGTAAACCTACAAACAATACATAGTCGGCAAAGCCTGTTTTACCTGTTTCGTCGGTATCAGTTGGCCATTCTGCTATAGCTAGGTTTTTGCCTATTTGGGGGCGCGTACCATTTGCATAATTTAACACGGGCGTGTCGGCAGTCCAGCCTGCATCACGCAATTGCTGATCGATAAGAAAGCGCGTTTCTTTTTCTGATAAATCTAAGCGGCGCGCGGCTGCACGTTGAGTGATCTCTTGTTTGTATGCTTTGCGTTCTGCTTGTGTTTTTTGTGCAAGCTCTGCTTCTTTGGATTGCAGCTGTGCTTCAAGCGCGTTTACTCGGTCTTGTGTTTGTTGCTCGGTTTCTTGCTGCTTGCCTTCTAAAATAGCAATATAGCCACTTAATGCAGTAAGTTGGTTTTTGTTTTGGGCAAGTTCGGTATCGGTTTGCGCGTTACTATTTAATGCTTGTTGTAGCGCTGCTTTTAGCTCTGTTACTTGGTGCTGGTATTCGTTTTCTTGTTGGCCGTCTGGTAGTACAAAGATAGGCGCTGCAAAATCAACGTCTTTTTTAATTAGTCGGTAATACCAAATACTTAAACGAAATGCTAAACGCAGTGCCATTTCGGCATCGTCTAAATCGTTGTGATAGTCGTGAACTGCTTGATTACCTACTTTACGCAGCATATGGAAAATATTGATTATAGAGTCATCAACCCACGATATTTTTGCAAGCTCTCTGATTAGATCAACTTGCGTAGGGGGAAGGTCTAAATCAAGAAGTTTAGCAATGTGCTTGGCTGACGCTTCTCCAAACATGCGCAGTTTTACTAATGTGGTATTAGGATCGTCAGGAAAATTCTTTTCCGCAGCAAACGCTATGCGATAAAGAATATCGTTCACACCTTTTAAGAATTCAAAGTTTGATTTTTTCACTGGCTACTTCTCCTTTTACTCAATAGGTATTGGCAACTTATATACCAACACTATTGTCCTTTTTATTTTTCGTGTTTGATGTTTAAGCGCTTCATCCAATTGCTAAGCGTTTGGTGATCTTTTAAGTTAAGCATTTGGGCCGCGTGGCTTTTAACATTTCCACTTGCTTTTAAAGCAGCTAAAACATAAGCTTTTTTATATTTATCAACTAACTGCGTAATATCTAATTTATCGTCGTATGACAGCGTAACATCTGTAAAGCTTTCATTTTTAGCACGATTAATCATGGCACTTGATAAGTCATTTTCAGTTATTGTTTGTGAGTCAGACCATAAAAATGCACGGTTTAATGTACTCCACAGCTCTCTAATATTACCTTGCCACGGCTGAGATAAAATAAACTTTATTCCCTTTTCGGAAATATTTTTACTTATGTAGTCGGGATGTTTGCTACCTGCTTTATTTATTTGCTCTACAAGTTGATTAACAATAACTGTGGTATCTTCAATGCGCTCTCGTAGTGCTGGCATTTGTATAATACCCACTGCTAAGCGATAAAATAAGTCTTCGCGGAACTTACCTTCTTCTACTAGCTTTGATAAATCTTTATGTGTGGCTGCAATAACTCGAACATCGACATTAGTGGTTTGGGTGTCACCTAAACGGTTGATCTCGCCTTGTTGTAATGCCCTTAAAAGCTTTACTTGAATTTCGGGGGTTAATTCACCAACCTCATCTAAAAATAAAGTACCGCCGTCGGCCTGTTCAAAAAGCCCTGGGTGGTCTTTTTCAGCTCCAGTGAAGGCCCCTTTTTTATGACCAAACAAGGTTGAGTCAACGAGGTTTTCTGCAAATGCTCCGCAGTTAATTACTTTTAATGGCTTATTTGCTCGCAAGCTTCCTTTATGAATGGCTGTGGCCATTAGCTCTTTACCAGTTCCGGTTTCACCAAGAATAAGTGCGGGTACTTCTGAGGCTGCAATTTTTTTAGCTTTGTTGACTACATTTTGCATTTGCACTGATTTTGCAGTGAGTTTTGAAAAAGCCTGTTCAATTTTAGGCTCAGAGGTTGCCGTATTCGCTATGTTTTTAGATGCTGATTTTACATATTCTTGTCCAAAATCAATGGGGATATCAACATAAATCATTTCGTTTTTTGGGGTTGTTTGAACAAACTGCGTATTTGCTTTACCTTTACCTATAAGCACAGATAAAGTGGTCATTGCTGGCGTACCCGATGTAAGGTTTATACAAAGAGAATCAGCTTCTTCACTTAGTTTACTTATCCACTTTTCGGTAACAGTAGCAATTGAGGAGTAATCTATAGGAGATACAATATCAGCATTGTATATTTTTATATCTTCAGCAGGCCTGCCGATAGTAGCCATTCGCTTTTGTACAAAAAGCTCAAATCGGTGCCATTTTTGTTCTTGTTGATTCGAAAGTATAACAATTTTATTAAATGGTTGTGATGACTTGGTCGCTAAAGTAACTATGGCTGCACTTTGATCTAACTCCATATTATCGAGATCTTTGTTACCTAACCAAGTAAGTAGTATGTTCACGATCCTTCGCTCTATTTTATAACTAATATAGTAAGTTATATTACCTTATTGAGATTTTATTACTATTATAATATTGTTAAAAATTAATGTATTAAATAGTATTTTATATCGAAAAGCGAACTAATACATGAAATTACGGAGTTTATATTATGGATAACTCAGAAATGTTTTTTAAAATATTATGCTAGGCACAGCTGAATAAACATTATCAGCCAAATCTAAAACTTATAAAACTGAAATAGACAAGTTCTTAGTAAATAACTCTCTTTTTTCAAAAGCTGACGTCGCCAATCTTCTCGAAATTAAAAGTGCGGACAGACTTGTTGTTGATCAACTGATATTTTTTGTCACTAACATTTATCCTAACGCTGAGGTAGCCTACCCTCGATTTCAACTTAACTTTATTGATAAAAAATTAAGTCAATAAATCTTGAGCTATCAAAGTAGGTAAATCACTCTATGAAAACAGGGATCTCCCTTTTGGTTTAAAAGTTATAATCACACTTTAGAATGTAGTGATATTGAGGCAATGAACAAGCCTGATATTTATCAAGATATTCTATCTGGTGTATAGACTGATATAGCAACGAACTTATTTTGATCCAATTACTTTTTATACGTGATTATCTCCTCTATTTTGCAGTCGAAGTAAGCACATAATGCATCCAAAGTACGCGTCGTTGTTGAGTAATTATTGTTATTAGCCATTTTAGACATAGCTGCTTTATTTACTCCTGCGGCATTTGCAACTTCATCTAACGTAATTTTACGTCCCTCTTTCAATGACTTAGCTGCGATTAATTCCTTTAAGTTATAAACAATCATTTTAATACAACCAATTATTTAAAAAGTTTCTTTACAGGATACTTTTCATGTGATTTAATCACTTTAGTTTCTTGTGAGGATACTCTTATGATTAAAAATGAATTTACTTTGCTTTCTGCTAAAGAACTTTCAAGCTTTATTAAGTTCAGCCCAGATTACATTAACCGTAAGTTGAAAGACAATGTTTTTTTTGAGGGTGAGCATTACATTAGACCTTTTGGATCAAGAAAAATACTTTACCTTTTAGAAAGTGTAATGGAAGAAATGTACAACACCACGTCTAAAGTTGAACGCGAATTTGTCATTCCTCTCGCAAGTGGAGGTGTATGTTATGGCTAGTGTAAGAAGCCGAAACGATAAATTGTTTTTTGATTTTTATTATCAAAATATACGATGTCGTGAGCAGACCTTACTCAAGGATACAAATGCTAATCGTATCAAACTTGAGAAAGTTCTAGAAAATATTGAAATTCAAATTATGCTCGATCGTTTTGTTTACCGAGATATGTTTCCGAATAGTAACCGCTGCAAGGCTTTTAAACTGTTTGATGACCAGATAGAAGCTATAAAAGCCAATGAAACGAATAAAGCTGATGTTATTTTACAGAATGTACCTAACTTCGAGGCATTTGCTTATGAGTGGCTAGAAGAAAGTAAAATTCATTGGAAAATTAGTCATTTTAAAAATGTGTCTATGATCTTTGAGCGTTATTTAATTCCTGAATTTGGCAAGTTTAATCTTGATGAAATAAGTCGTGCTCATATTATTAAATATCGCGCGGGCATATTAGAGCCTAAGCGTAGTAGTAAAAAACAATTAAGTAATGATTGGATCAATCATGTTATGACACCTCTTAGAGGCATACTTAAAGAAGCGTCATTACGTTATGATTTTCAAACTCCTTTTAACAATATAAAACCACTAAAAGTAGTTAAAACCAAGATAGAACCTTTTTCACTCAAGGAAGTTCAGCAATTTCTTAAGTATGTAAGAAGTGATTTTCGTAATTATTATACCGTTCGCTTTTTTACTGCGATACGAACAGCAGAGATTGATGGCCTCAAGTGGGAATACGTTAACTTTGATCGAAATGAAATTACTATTCATGAAACCTTAGTTGATGGCAATGTTGAGACACCTAAAACAGCCACATCATATAGAAATATCCAGCTGTCTAAAGTTGTTGTTGATGCATTAAAAACACAATTCAAAATAACAGGTAAGAACACTTATGTTTTTTGTAATAAAAAAGGTAACCCTCTTGACCATCGAAATATAACTAAAAGGGTATGGTATCCAACGCTAGAAGAGCTCTCTTTAAAGAGGAGACGCCCTTATCAAACGAGGCATACATGCGCAACTTTATGGCTTTCTGCTGGTGAAAATCCTGAATGGATAGCTAAACAAATGGGTCACAGCACGACTAAAATGCTATTTGAAGTTTATAGCCGTTATGTTCCAAACAATACTCGACAAGATGGTAGTGCTTTTGATCGCCTACTTCTAAATGCCAACATTGAAGAAGAGGCTACTTATGAATAACTATATCTATGGTTGGTTAAAAAATTTACATATTAATGGTACTTTGCCAACAGCCAATTGTGAGCTATTGATAAGTAAGCAAGTAATTTACGCTATTACATCTGCTGATATTGCTAGAAAATGCCAAATAGTGTCTGGCTTAGCTCAATTTCAGTTAACTCACGATATAATGGGTAATCATGTTGTTTGTGATATAGAGCCTATACTTTCTCAATGTAACGAACAGCAGTACCTTAATTTAACTTCGATGATAAATAATACAAATGAGCATTTAATAGCACGATTTTTTAAGCTACTTAGCTTCGTCACATGCAGTGAGTTGCAGCCTTTTATTGATTTTATTTTAACTAAACAAAGCACTCTACAAAAATTCATACAAGCACCGGCTAGCCTAAACCACCATCATTCTTATACTCATGGGTTGTTTGAGCACAGTATAGAGGTAGCTGAAATTGCATTTAATAACGCCAAGCACTTAAATCATTCCAGCATTGAATGCCAAGCTGCATTAGTAGCTGGCTTATTTCATGATATTGGTAAAATATTTGTCATGCTACATCAAGCCAACGATCGCTATATACCAGGACCACACGAAGGTTATAACTTTGCTATCTTAGCTGAACCTTTAGCGAAGCTAGGCAGTCGGAATAGGCAATTGCTTGAGTTATTAAGCAGTTTATTAGCTGCCAAGCCATCTGGCTATAAAGCGAGATATGCAATTGAGCATATTGTGCAACAAGCTGACCGATGCTCTTCTGAATCAGCTTTTATACATGCTAAATTTCAAGAGCTTCCTGATTACTACCATTTTTGTAAAGTTGGCGATAAAGTTCTTAAAAGAATGAGTTAAAGTTTTAAAATACCTAAACTTAATTTGAAGCTTTTAAGGGTCTTCGCCGGCCCTATAACTTATAATAAGCAGCAAATGAAGAAAACTCATTAAGCTATGGTGGCGCCTCGACTTTTTATATGTGCCTTTACTACCCTTTACTGTAATTAATAATCCAACTTCCAAAAAGCCATTGCCATTATGTTTACCTAGAAACCTGCCCTCCTCAATTGAGGCGCTTTCGATGTGACTATCGCTTAATCCAAATGAAGAAACTAATTGCTCCCAGTAAGACCTCGCTTGAGTAACATTTTGATTTTGTAAATCTACTTGATGAAAACGAAATTTGAAGTGGCTCGACTTTAATTTAAATTTTATACATAAATTCAAAAAGTTGCGTATTACTTGCTCTTCAGGACAACGAAGAGCGAAATTTTTCCCTGCAGCAGCATATTTTAATATTTGCAGGGCATCAAATGCTTCACTAAGCGTTACATTTTTCTGACTTAATAAAGTATCAAATTTCTGACATAAATAATAAAATGCTTTTTGTGAAGAAACTCTTTTTAAGTCATCTTTAGTATTATCTAAACTTGGGAAGTTAGGAATTAAGGGCAGCTTTTTACCTTTCCTAGGATATTCTCTGCTTACACTCAGAGCATTATCATGTAATTTTTGAACTTGCTCCACAGGGAGTGAGTAACTCGATGCTGTATCGTGTATTGAGTTTAGTTCTAGCGATTTAAGAGCATTTGCATAATCTAACATTCTTATTTGCCCATCAGCTTCAAACTTTTGTTTAAAACCTTTAAACGATGGTGTGATTAAATCACTAACCTTACCCGCATATTGGATCGAATAGTCTTGCTCTTGTTTTTTACTATAAAATTCAATTCTTTCAATTAAACTTTCACCTAGCATAAACTCCTTAAAATTAGCTCTCCCTATACATTCAGATAAAAAATACTTAGATACTGTATATGTCTGATTCATTTGAGCGCAATGCTGTATGTCCTTTAAGTGTAAATAGCTATTTAGTGTCGACACAGTGACTTTATGACCAAGTAAATGAGACAAAAAAAACATTTTTGAGCGAGTATTGTCTTTAACTTTTAATCTTTTGTTAAAGTGAGTAATAAAACTTTGATCAAATAAGTCATTTTCAAATATAGATAAATACTGCCTTCCCGTTAATACCAAGTTTGAATTTAATCTGTACCAAGTCCAATTAGCAAAGCTATGTCTTAGGTGATGAATTCTTAGAGTATGATCCTTAGTATAGTAATGCAGTAATTGCGTTAATAGCTCGTATGCTTTATTTACGCTAACAGAGCAGTTAAATAACAATGAATTTGATGGCTTATTTTCAGTGTTTTTTTGAACGTCATAAAAGCTTCTTAGCTTGGTTAAATGCTCTTTTGGCCATAACGCATCTAGGGGTAGTTCTCTTCTAGCTGAAGGTGTTTTTAAACCCCTTATTTTATTTGGTCTGATTGATAGTAGAACCCAATCATATTCGCCTTCATTTGGCTTTATAGGTGAAACCTGAATATCACCAAAGTACAGCTTAGCGGCTTCATTACGGCGCAAGCCACTATAAAAACAAAAACACATTAATAAATATGCATATAACTCAACCGGACTGTTATTGAGGCTGTCACTTAAATATTCAAGAATTGCGCTTACATGACTAGCTGAAACTAAATTAGCATCAACTTTACTTTGGACAGGAGCTATATCAATATCGTCAATACACAAGTCTTTGACAATTTCAGACTCTATTAAAAACACAGAGAAATAATATAAATACTTTTTACGTTGGGCAGAATTAAAATATTCACTCGTATCATTTAACTTTATTGCCCAATCTGACGCTGATATTACTGCTAGATCAGTTCGAGTAAAAACAGTTAAAAAAGGTTCACTGATACTTTTCACATAATCAATTACTGTGTCTACTTTTAACTTCTTTTTAGTTACCCCTCCCTCTTTCAAAAGGTAATAAAGCCAACCACACAAAATATTGAAATAAACACTATTTTTATCATTTTTCAATTCTTGTTCAACAAATTTAATGCACTGTGCCCTTGAAGCTCTTTGGCCATTCAGTTCCCTCAAGTTTTTATAGGTATACTCTAACTTGGCTTTTATTAATTTAGGCTCAATATAATCAAAGCTGTCACTATCAAATGACAATAGCTTATTAAGCTCATTAAATTTCTTAGGTTGTTTTGCTATTTCGTCTGCAACTAATGCCTTATTACTTATTAACCTTAAAAAAGCTGTTTGAGGTAGCTCGGTACAGGTACTAGACCGTAAATACATCTGATAGTCGATAGGGCTGAGGTTGATTATAGTATCTATTTTTCTAAGTGTTCGTAATTTTAAAAGTGACAAGCTTTGCCAGTTTGTACCACTAGCTTCTGTTAAAAACGTTATTATAAATTCACTTAATCTATTTTTATTTACTCGTATTTTCTCAGACGGCTTAATGAAGTTTTTATGATGTAATAATAAAAGGACAACAGCATCACATAGTACGTATCGTCGTTCCTCTTTTTCGCTTTTCCCAAACCAAAATACTTGACCACCTAAATACATTAAAGCATCCGGGGCATTTATGATTGTAATAAGCTCGTCAAACTGAACACCTGTTGTCATATATAAAAATAAAACCAACCGACCATAACTAGCTTCTTTTGATAAATTAGCAGTTGGTGTTTGTAGCTCTTTACTTAATATTGACTTAATTTGGAGTGCTATCGGTAGTTTTATTAATTCTACTGGTGATAACATAGGTTTATCGCGCTTTAGTACGACGATTTGAGGGACTTTTGAAGATTCAATACCATGATGCTTTAATCCATAATTTAATATAGCATCAATAAGCATGAGCTGAAGGTGTTTAATCGTTAAGTCTTCTTTTAACCGTGACTTTAAAATGTTCATTTCACTAGAAAGAACATTCTCATCGGATTTTTTAAAATACCTAAGCATTAGCATGCATAGCTTTTTATATTCGTTTAAAAAATCATCATCGCTAAATCTAATTCCAAAATCATTCTCTGAGCCGTTTCTATAAGCATTTACAATCTGTTGAAAACATTGATGGAACTTACCTTGCTTCTTCAGTTCATTTAAATAAGATCGGACTTTAGAGTTTGCCACCCTACCCCCTTAAATAACTTATCTAGAATAGGTAATAATTCATTTACAGAATCTATGTAATTTAGTGTCGAATAATCAGCTAAAGGAACCTCACCAGACTGCCAATGGCCCATTTGAAAGTTTATTAGCTCTGAATTGACGTTGTTATAAAGCAAATTACTTTTAAGCCAATGCCTTCCTGCATTTGCAGGTATTTTATGTTCCTTAGGTAACCTGAGAACTAACTCTGTAGGAGAAATACCTTTAGTAACAATTCCTGCTCTTTGTCTTTGAAATATGAATAAAGGTCCATGATTTATACGTGAATTTCTAATTAGCTTAAACCACTGACAAGATTCTTTGTAATCGAGATTTAAGCTTTTAGAGGCGGCATTTAAAAAGTCATCTATTGACTGGCATAACTTGGGCTTTAATACTCTTATTAACCCTCTCAAACAACTAAGGTGCTCTTGATAAGCTGTGATTTGCGCATTTAAAATAGACGGTAAACAAACTAATCTAGAATGCGTAAAATCACTATCATCTTTATCACTTATCCCCATAAGGTTTAGCGTTGGAAAATACAGAGAAAAAGTTGGTAACGGGTTCCAAACAGCCCGATAACCCGTTCCAAACATTAACATCCATGCCGTATAGACTGTAAACGCGTTATGGTATTTTAAGATTGCATCAAGTTGTTTTAAAGAGTTTAACTTAGTGTTTTTAACTTCTAATACCAAAGCTGCTATGAGGCTCTTAACTGTCATATTCTCTGGTGTGAATTTAGAACCAAGCATACGATTACGCTTATCAAAACACACTAATTCAAAAAGTTTTATAGGGAATTTTTCTTTACAATAATCATAGTAATCAGACTCAACTTCTTGCCAAAACTCAAATAGCCTTTCACACCGCGTAACATCATCAATATTGCTATAGCTTCTAGATACTCGAGTAGAATACATTTTTACATCGTAACTAAAGTCTATATAAATAGGGTCTATCACACCTGTTGCATTAATATAATTCCCAATAAAATTACTAATGCTATTGATACTTAGTCTTCCGCTATAAACTCTATCTGATACCTTTTTTAATTTTTTGGCTAAACTGCTTTCAAGTGCTGCAAAATTGTATACGTTAATAAGTAAACCTTCTTTTCTGCCCTTTAAATATTTAATTATTAAATCTGTTAAAAATGTAGGACAAGCAGTAAATACACCATTCGCTGTTTTAATAAGACCAACTTTTTTAATCGTTGGTTTAGCGGTTTGAGTTATAGGGAAATACCACCAGCCTCGACCATTTCCATCTAGAAACAAACCTCGTGTTTTGTCATCTATTTTATTAAATATCTGTAAGTTTTCTATCTCATGTAACGTCTTACCCAATAAAAACATCAGCCATCCCAATATTGCTAGCTCAATATTTTTATCGGAACGGCCATACTTATTTAATGTATCAAATAATAAGCCCAGTTCTGGCGCCTTTAATAATCGCGTATCTTGGTAAGCAATATTATGAGCTCGGTGCACATTGCGAGTTATATCTATTTGTTTTTTCTTCTTAGAGGCGGGACTAAAAATCATTTCAATGCTTTGATGATCGGTTTTATCTCTTTCAGTATTGCTTTCATTGTTATCAATTACAAAAGGCATCTGAACCTCAGAATCTTCAGGGTTAAGTCCCTCTGTATCTGATAAAAAGTTTAAAGATGGTATTAAAACTGACAAATTATCAACAGCCCCAGTAATAGGTAAAGTATTAGGTTTTTTATACCATTTAGCGATGGAGCCTCTGTAACGGCCTCCTCTTTTATACAGCCGAGCTGGTTGCCAGTCATTCTTATAAAAATGAATTAAAGTATTTAAATAACCTCTATCCGTTACATTATTAGTATATATATCATTATTAATAATTGACTCTAACTTACTCGCGATTGACGAAGCTGAATCAAGGTAGTTTGTTAATATTTTATCTTTATCTGGTTCGAAGGCTATATTGGACTTTTTCATTAATAAGCGAAACTTATTACAAACCTCAGCTTCTCTTGTTGATGAGCTTGTAGCTAATTCAGGATCGATGAGTGTATGTATTGTTTTAAAATAATTACCAATAAAATTAGCAAGAAGATTTAATGATTTTGAATCTTGCTTATACTCATATGATTTAATAAGTAATACATAGAATGGTATCTCATTGCACCAACCATTTTTATATGTGCTGCGATTAAAACTCTCTCTTGAGCTTGCATCTAGCTCAACTCCATACTCATTAAAGGCATAATAAATATACTCAGGAAGACATAGCTCACTTTTAGTAAACTCCCATAGCTTCTGTGACGCATCATTCATCCTTTTTAATAATAAAAAAACTTGTGATAAACCACTCAAATCTTCAGGGGCACTTATGCGAGAAGTAAAATCATCAAAGTCAGATTTTATATCCTCGATACTGATTTCCAAGTTTACCCCTTTACAATACAACTCAATATGCTCAAGAAGCTTAACTTTTAGCGTACCCGTCATAATTTAATCACTTTTGTACTAATTTTAAGCCATTTACATAATTCTGTTTTTGTTTTAATAGCTGGAAATAAGGTACGCCATTCTGTTGAATCAATTACTGATTGTTCACCTTTGAATAAGCCAATAAGTAACTCTGATATTAAAGGGCCGGATGCATTAAAGTACTGCTTAAAAAGTAGCCGAACAATATCATTAAGAAAAATTAAACGTCTAAGATCGGGTGTCGGACGATTAGGAAGGATCAAACATGGGACAAGTTGATTTGACTGATCTTGAAGTCGACAAACTTTATGAAATGTAAATAAGCCAGAGACTAGTTTTAACTTTTCATTATCAGTTTTATATCCAATTATCGGGGCTTGATAAGCATCAAGTTTCCAAGTAGTAATTGTATCAAAGCTGTCGTTTGAACTTGGTTTTAAAAACGAAAATAAATTTATATTACTGATTAAATTATCTATGGTTTTTTCAAGGGTAATATTTTCTGCGACAATATACTCAAATGTAGACCTGTCTAATAATTCATCGATCTTTTTTAATTTGCCTTCAACATTCTCATCAATCATATTCAGCACCAGAACAATAAGTAGTCATTTTTGACATTTCCATAATGTGCCTAAATAGTGCCCAGATCAAGCTTTAAATGCTCGTAAAACACTCAAAAACAGATTTGAATGTTAACTAAACTTTATCTAAGTTATTGTAATAATATGTAATTCATTATATTTACTGGAAATGATTATTTATAGAAGTAGTTAAACTAACGTCTTGACATGGTAGGGGTCGGTGGTTCGAATCCACTCAGTCGTACCAACATTTAAGAAAAAGTATAATTGAAGGAAAGAGCACTACCTACTCTTGATCACCCGGTCCAAGAGTCAGTGGTTCGAATCCACTCAGTCGTACCAACATTTAAGAAAAGTATAATTGAAGGAAAGAGCACTACCTACTCTTGATCACCCGGTCCAAGAGTCAGTAGTTCGAATCCACTCAGTCGTACCAACATTAATGAAACGTATAATTGAAGGAAAGAGCACTACCTACTCTTGATCACCCGGTCCAAGGGCCAGTAGTTCGAATCCACTCAGTCGTACCAACATTTAAGTATACAAAAAAAATTGTACGACCGTAGCTCAGCTGGTTAGAGCGCTACCTTGACATGGTAGAGGTCGGTGGTTCGAATCCACTCGGTCGTACCAATTAAACTCTATATTTCAAACAGTTAAAAACCCTATTCAATCTATTCGTTTAATTATTCAACTAAAAATTAAATTCTTAGTTTTTTATTATTTTGTATTCAAAATTTTAAAATAACGAGAGCCAAGCCTCAAAAGATCATCCTAAAAATTCCAGTTTTTATCAATTTGTGCCCAAACTTGTGCCCAAGCGCCCAAACTACTTTTTTAGCTCCTTGACCTAGCACCTAATTCGACCTCGAGCCTTTGCAGATTATCTGTGTAACAATAAAGTTAAGCAGACATCCGCTTGCCGAGTTAAATAACTGCTTAGTCAAAATTTATTTTTAACTATTAAAGAATAACAATCGATGGCTTAAGCACTTTACCTGTTTTAGTATTTATACAACCGTGAAATAAAACACTTTGAATATCGCCACTCATATTTTCACTTTTATTGTGTTTAATATGAGATTGGGTATCAAATTTATCCCCAGCTTTAACTCGCTGCAGTTCAAACATCGGATAAGCAAGCTTAAAGCGGTTAAACAACAATATAAACAGTTGGATAATACGCTCTTGGTCTGAGTTATTTCCTTTAACCACTTCCGCTTTAATATAATCCCACAAGTTAAAAATATATTTTTCTTGAATACCACAAGCAACTAGCCCTTTTACGCTAGGATCGGTAAATATATTATCCGTTGATAATTTGGTTTGAGTAGAAAGAGCATCATAGATTTCTTTAATTCGAAGATCTTCTTCAAAGTTATCGCGGTAGTATGCTATTTTTTTTTCTTGTTCTTCATATTTCGCTTTAATAGAATCATATTCTGTCTTTAAATATTTATAATTGCTAGAAGCCTCCGACAAGCTCTGTTTGTTTTGATTAAGGTTAGAAGTTACTGTAGATAAGTTAGCTTCTAAGCCTGACTTATCTTGGTTTAGTGATAAAATAGCTTCGTTGCTTTTATTTAAAGCGGAGTCTTTCAATCCGAGTAATGACTTAAGTTTTATAATAATTTCTTTCATTTCTTCATTCTCACTTCTTAATTTTATTACCTCAATATCTAAATTATTGCCTTCTTCTTGTAGTTCCTGAGTTAAAGTATTGTCATTGAGAGCTAAGTCTTCAACAACTGTTGTTTCTAAAGTCCTGTTAACTGCCGGTTTCAACATTATTTCACGCACTTTTCCTTGGACTTCACTGTCTTCCAAAAGTAATAAAAAACTCTGTTTTAAAGTTTGATCTCCAATTAATTGCTCATCCATTATTGATTGCCTCTTTTAAAATTCCTTGTCGCCTTTCGGTAATAATTCTGTAAAACATTACTATTGGCAGTATCTACGTCTTCAATACTTGGCTTAACGGTTTTTTTATCAACACTAAGTTGTTCACCTTTAACCGCACTGCTTACTTTAAGCCTTGTTGAAATATCTGGATAAAGAAAAGCTTGAGAACAAGCAGTGTCAATACCATTAATAATCCACTGAAGATCTTGTTCACTAGTAATAAACTTGTCAGCGATTGAAATACTCGTATCAACATTAAAAGAGTTAATATCTGTATCAATAACAAAGGCCAGCTTTTCAGTCGTAGTATATTCAATTTTATTTTTAAATTGTTGCCAGTATAAATTAACCGAAATCCACTCTTCTCCGGCAAAGCGAATAATCTCTAAGTCACCATCTATAATGCGACTCGTTTTAGCCATGTTATTTTTTACTTGAATATAAAAATCAGCCATTTACTTACTTAACCCCATAACCTTGCTTTCAATCTGTTCAATAGATAATTCAGGCTCTAGTTTTTGGTAAGCATCAACTAAGGCATTACTATGCTTCGTTGTTTCATCAAGAGAGAGCTCATCATTAAGGTAAAGCTCGTAGTTATCTAGCTTTAATTCCTTCTCTTTATAGGCCTTTATAGTCCCAATAATTTCATCAGTTTCTAGCTCTTGAGCCGCCACAGTCGCCATGAATTCAGGTGTCACTGTTGCATCTAGTTTTTCATTAATTCCTTTTAAAGTAATAGAGGCACCAATAGAAGAACGTGCCAAAAGATCTTTTTCATCAAGGTTATCAAACGCCTCTTTATCAAAGGGAACGTTATTTCTCAAGTGATCAATATAGTCATTAATTGAATCGAAATCTTCTGGCTTTTTATCACTTAACATAGCCCGCTCGCCTAGCTCTTCCATTGTATCTCCTGGGCTAATAATGCCTAAAGAAATACCCACCGACTTAATGGCGTCAGACACTTTTGCCGCAAGGCTTATTCCTAAGCTGGCAATGCTTGTAGCAGCACTTGCAATGCTACTACCAATACTTGATACTGTGCTACTTATAACGCTACATGCACTGCTCACAGCACTACACAAACCACTCCAAAAACCCATAGTTATTTCCTTAATTAAAATTTAATTTTTTATTAGTACAAAGCGCATTTCTTTGTTCCATATTAAATGCAACTTCAGAGTTTTCGAGCACTGCATATAGGTAAAGCCTTAAACAGTCGCTTCGACTATTTAGCTGTTTTTCATTCTCATCTGTTTCTGCAAGCGTTTTATAACAAGTGGTAAGAATATATTGATGCATAAAACCAATACCATAACCTTTAATATAGTTATGTAACTCAATGTTTGATTTATAATTTTTTACAGTGTTAATCCAAGCAAGCATTGGATTCCCTTGTAATATATCCTGAATAACATCTGCTGAAGGTTTACTTTCTAAAAGCTCTAACCCCTGAATTAAACCTAACTTGTAATTATCCGCATAATATTGAAGCGCTATGTTTCTAATTTCTTCAGGATCAACATCTGTTTCTTGTGTTGTACTAACAAACTCTTTTATTTGAACTTGAAGAGGTTTTGTCGTCCCCGAAGTAGATAAAATAACACGACCAGGTTCAAGATTTGATAAAAAGTCTTTTTGCTCATCAGATAACGCCATAGTGTTTCCAACCGCTTCTTTATCATCTTGAGCAAAAAGTTTATGAATAATTTTTGTATTCGTATTTTTTAAAACTTCTGGTGTTAGTTTATTTGGAATTTGATCAACAATGATCAGAGACTCCCCATACTTACGCACTTCTGCCAACATATCAGAGAATGTTTCAACCCCCTGTTTTTTATTGGAGCTATCCCCTGTCTCAAATTTAGATAGTAAACGGTGTGCTTCTTCAATCAGTGTAATATGTCTAAACTTCTCGCCGCGCTTTCTATATTCTTCGTGATTAGCACGTACGGCTTCATTTAGATTAGCTAAAACAAACCCCATAATTAAAGACTTTTCACTTGGGTTACGGATCTCTTCAAGTTCTAAAATCACATTGCGTTGCGCTAAGTCTTTAAAGTTTATAGACCGCGGTGTATTTAACATTTGGCCTTTAGAGCCTATCAATAACCCTTGCAAGCGTGCTTTTATTGACCCTACATAATCCTGTTTTAACCTATCATCAAAGCCTTGCTCGTTTACAACAACCTCAGTCATATCAATCAATTCAGCAAGCGTAGGAAACGCATACACCCCTGGGGCAAATGGGTTTTCATAATAGCTATTTTTAGAATTAGCAATATTCCAACCTTTAGCCTCGTAGCAACGATAAATAGCAGCTTCTATTAATTGTGGTATTGCAGCTTCCATATCAAAAGCTGATTCTATACTCGCCTTTATCATATCGACTCTAGAGGTAATATTTTCATGGGGGAAAAATTCAAAAGGGTTGAGTCTGAAAGGAGCAACATTATCGTTACCCAAGGTAAAAATTAAAATGCTGTTATCTTTTTTTGTTAGTACTCTGTATTCTGTTTTAGCTGGCTCAATGACTAAAAATGGCATTTGAGCTGAGTGTAATAATCGATGGCAAGTTGTCGTTTTACCACTTCCTGTAACACCTGCTATAAACGTATGTTTGTCTAAGTCACGCTTATCTATACTCACCTCTGTTCTCTGCTTTAAACCACTTTTAACTAGGTTACCCAAAAAGAGTTTGTTTTCATCACTGGCCTGTTGCGTCATATTCAAGCCAAATTCAACTTCTTCTTTTAAAGTTAACCCCACAACTTCTTTCTGAGGTAGACCAGCAACAACACTCAATTCATTAGTAGAGAGCCAATTACATAAATATCGATTAAAAGGGTTTCTAGAAAGCAATAGATTTAATTGATGGATATTGTTATCACTTTTCGCAGCATCAGCACTTGCTGCTTGCAATGCAGGCAATTGGAAGTTTTTTAATGTAGAAATCTCATTTTTGACCGTCAATTTTTTAAGTTGTAAAGGTGACTTGTTCGCCTCTTCACCCGAAAAAATTGATTTTGCCGTATTTCCTAGCTTTAAAACACTAGCCTCAGAGTTAGATAATAAGTAAATATTAGACAGATAAAGCCCTTTATTTTTGCCTATTTGAATCCGTTTTAATAACACTTCATCAATATAACTAACCCAATCTTGCACTGTTTTATCTGAAAACTCACGAGATTCACTAGATGATGTACCTGTTTGCTCCGATGTACTTGTTCCTCGGTTGCTGCCTGTAGCCGTAGACTCTGAGGTGCCTTTCGTTGTACTTTCACTACCATTTATATGGCGACTATGGTCGGTCTCAGAAAAGCCTGATGATGACTGCTTACTACCTTCGGTGTTATTTGTCCCTTTGTTTGTAGTAACCGATTTACCCGTATTAGTTGTTACAGATTTACCGTCATTTTCACTCGTTGTTTTAGTGCTACTAGAACCTTCAGAGGCTCCTTCTGTCTTAGCCTTATTTGTTCCGTCTTGAATGCTTTTTTTAGATAAGGGCAGTAATTTGTCATAAATTTCATGTAATTGCCCTTCAAGTTCGTTTACCTCAGTCAGTGAAAGAGGATCAGCCAAAACAGCTAAGCAAAACTTATCGCCACTCATTATATCAACCAAACGGTCAACACCTTGAAACTGTTCGTTATCTTCATGAACGCTAGGGACGCCTTCAAGTTTAGAGACTTTAGAAAAAGCATCCACATCGCTTTTAACTTGCTTGCGTTCATATTTATCAAGCTTTTTAACTATGCTTCCTCTAAAATTCCCCTCTAAAGAGGGTTTTAAAATACTTTCGCCTATATCGTCAACATCAAGGGATAAATCTCCTTTGTAGCGCTTATCTTTTGCAATACCAAATAAAAACTTAACGCTTTCTCCATCGCCAATGAGTAAATAAAGAAAGAGAATACCTTCAATATTTAACGAATTTAACACATTCTCAAACGCCTCTTTTCGAGGAAGTTCTTCATCAAAAGTTACTTCTTTTATGTGGTAAAGTGAAAATTCATGCTCAGCTAGTAAAAATGGCTTTTCAATAGCAGGTACTTGCACAGCTGCATCTATACTATTTGCTTTTAAAAGTTCAACTAACGATTTTTTTATCCTTGCCATTTTAAAAATCCTTCATTACAGCTTGTTCGGCTTCTTGTTGAGTCATAGATGGTTCAGCATTTTTATAAGCGCTAACCAAGCAATCACTATGTTGTTTAGTTTCATTCAATTGGAGCTGGCCGTCACTGTAAGCTTCTATTTGCTCTAAATTTAAGCCACTGCCTGAATACGCTTTAATAATCTCGAAAACCACTTTCGAACCTAAACCTATCTCTGCTACTTTATTTAAAAATGGTAAAGAAATGTTGGTACTCAATTCCCTGTTCAAGCCTTGCAATAAAATGGCACTCCCTATCGCCTGACAGGCTAAAACATTTGTTGGTTCATCAGTTAGCGTTACTTCTGTCACATCATTTCGTAAGTAATCTATATAATCATTAATTTGATTAAAGTCTTCGGGTGTTTTATCAGCAGAAATAGCTTTAGCGCCTAGCTCATTAACGCTTTCATTCGGTTTAAGAACGCTCGAAGCAATGCTTAACTGCTCAATGACTTGAACAACCTTAGGTAAGTTTTCACCTACTGTTTTTAATACCATAGGTGCGGTTCTAACTAGCATTGGTCCTAGAGTCGAAGCTAATTTACTAACCGCTGTTATTATTGTAGGGATAAGTGTAGGTACTAACATAATCTTCCTTAAATATTATAGTTCTAGGCTTTGAGGTTCATTTAGATAAGAGTTATTTTTAATGTCCTGCTCATCAGCTATCACGTACTCAATCTGAGTAGGTGATATAATTCTTAAGTAAACCATTGCATCGTTATCGGTCATATCAAGCTTAATGGCTTTCTTTTTAATACCACTGTCAGCAATAGATACATTCCCTGTGCTTGATGTTGGTTGTTCTGTGTAAAACAATTCAAATTTTTGATAGCTAGCATCAATAAATTCAAACCATTGATTAAAATTACTTTCACGGTCTATTATTGGTTTAAATTTACCTTTACGGCTTTCGCCTAGGTAATATTTAAAACGAATATCATCATCGCCAACATTACGGTCAATCACCATTATATTGCCGCCTTCTCGCGACTCAATTAAACCAAAAGCAACGCCGGTTTTACCGGTTGGTTTTTCAAGGTCAGTTTTATCAGCGCCTAGTGGCGCAAATAATTTAAAATGGCTATTACCACTAATATTGCCAATCGCTTCATCTTGTAAGTTAATATGCTTTTCAAATAATGCATTAACAAAGCTAGACTGGCTTGAGTTACCCGCTAAAAATATTTTTACATCATCAATATCATTTAACGATTCTTGAATATTGCTAAAAGCCAAACGCAGCGCATTAAAAAAGTTTTCAACGCCTCGTTCAATACGATCCGATAGCAGCTGTGTTAGCTCATCCTCATCAACATCAAGCGCAAAAGCAGAATGTTGAATACCATTAATATCGGTAAGCGTTATACTCAGCTCTCCAGAAGCATCAATCGAAAAGCCTTCGTGCTCTTCCCAAAATGGGCGCAAAGCAATACATAGTTTTTTTGTGTTGTTTCTTGCTTCTTGTGAATAACTTAGTAGCTGTTCACCACCTGCAAATTCATCTTTTTCAGGGTGTTTTTCAAATTGAATTCCCGCTTTTAAAAGTGCTATTTTGTTTTTCTTAAATACTTCAAACGCTAATAATTCTAAAAGGTTTTCACCACCAAGAAATTGATCTCCACCAGCACCAAAGTGCTCTATTACGTAGTCAAAACGGCGCTCTTTTCCACTTTTAGCTTCTCTAAAAATACCAAAATCAAAATCGGTTGTTCCGCCGCCAAAGTCAAAAACGCCATAAAAAATGCGTTCGTCGCCTTCAGGGTCAAAGTCATGAGATTTAAAGGCAGTTAGGGCATAAGCAGCAGGCTCACTCGCCCCTTTTATAACGGTTAATTGCTCAATAGTGTCAGGCCCTAATTCAGCAGGAAGTGACTTTTTAAGTCCTTTTTCAAAACTTTCTATTATTTTATCGCGTACGGGCATTTCGTAAGTCACAGGAAACGACAATATGTAGTCCATAAAAATGCCATTATTTAGGTTATTAATATATAAACCTAAATAATAAGCATAAATTTCTATAGGATTAAAATCGTCATCCGATAGTTCTAAAAATGGCGGTAAATCGATCACCTTACCTTTTTGACCAACTACTTTAAGCTTTCTATTTTTATCACCCGCCCATTGTTTTATTTCATCTAAAAAGGTATTAAATTGGCTCGACTCTGTGCCTTCCATTGCATTTTTTGCCGTATGGGAAATAGTTAAATCTTGCCAACGGGTATACGGTTTATTGGCTTTTGCACCATAAGCACTAATAAATGCGTCAAGGTCTCTAAATTCCATAATTGTTGGGTTTTCATAATGATGGGCTTGTATATCTGTACGTAAATCCCCAGTGCCCACTCGCATAGGATGAATATTCACGTTATCTTTTTGATACACTACAACGGTACTTTTAGTACCAAAATCGATTGCGACCACCCCATCGTTAATACTCGATTTTGGGTCGCGCGCAACCATTGGAATGGGCAAGTTAATACTTTGTTCATTAGTATTTTCAAGCTCATCGGTCCATAAAGACCAATGGCCTAGCTCGGTATCCTCTATCATTTTTAAGTGGTACGGCGCTAGATCGGCGCGAATGTGGTCTTCTAGCAGTAAGCTATCTGTTATTTTTTTAGAAACTAGCTGATTTAATATTTCACTTTGATCATTGTACTTTTCAATCGCAGCTTTGTTTTTGTAATTCAGTGCAACAATTAATGCTTTGTATAATTCATTATCTTTGAGTTTACGCGGGACGAAACCACTGTAGATGGCATTAATAAACACTCCTTTACCGCCATTCTCAGCCACATTTCTCTGAGGTAAATACGGTAAACACATACCGGATCCAATATCTTTCAGTTCATCACTGTCACAATAAAACCCAGAGATTAAATCATTATTTTTGTAAATGTTCCAATTACTAAACGCAACGGTTTTGTATGAGCTAAGTGTGAAAGGTGTATTAGATAAATTAGTTAAACACTTTAAAGTTGATAAGTCTGGCACATCCCATTCATTAAACGCATCTTCCAGCTCTGAGTTTATAATTTCAATAACATCAGCACAAAGATCCCCAGAGCTAAACCAATTATTTTTATTGAAGTTTTTTATCTTATCTTCGCAAAGCATCCAGAAACCTTTTGCATCCTTATCATGGTAAATATCACCTTCAAAGCTTATCCAGCGGGCTGCCTTAAATTCACTCTCAACAATCGAAAAACATGAATTTAAAGCTTTCAACAATGGCTTGTCTTTATCATCGGCTTGACCATTAATAAATGCAGCGATTTCTGCTTGTATCATCTCACCTAGGTTCGCCACCATGTTGTCAAATGACCCATCTAATCCTTTTTGCTGTGCTTCTTTATTCGACAATGTCCATTGAGAAATTATTTTTGTATCCATTGTTTACCCTTAACTAAATTTTTTATTCTGAAAATAACCTATTTAACAGTTACATATTGCAGCAGTTTAAGAAAACTAAACTACTAAATAGATTACTAAAATTTTAATGTGAGTTTATTTTCACAAGCTTGTAAATAAAACTCCTTTTACAACTTTATTATGGCATTAAGCATTAGCCATTTGCCTTTGGCTATACCATTCTACGCTCAACAAACAAAACCCCGACACTAAAATGATAGGTAAATAACGCTGCAGCGATGGGAGCTTCTAAGTTTCTTTTTGATAAAAACTAAGTGATAAAAATAGTTACATTGTCGAACTCAAAGGGTTTACTTATTGTTTCTAGCATATCAACGTCCTTGTTATTCTTGTTTTAAAGTAAGGGCTATAATTTGCTAGCGAAAGCTTTTTGACTTAGAGATTCAAATAAAGGCTCATTCAGAGAATCTATAGCAGAGGTTTTGGTTTTCAAAAAAGTCTCTTTTATTACTGTAAATTGCTCCAATACTTCATCAGTAGGTACAGGTATCTTAATATTGCCAACAATAGTTTTATTTAAGTTGGGCATAGTTGCGCCTTGTGATTCAGACTCCAAGTGGTTTTTAATTGCCTGACTAGATAGTAACTTGTTTAAGTACTCTGAAAAAACGCCTGTTTGTTTTGGCCTAATGAACAAGCTGCCTGTCCCGCACATCCAGCCATCTTCTTTGCCACTGACTATCGCACAACGCCCCATTTCACCCCTGCGGCCCATAACTATATCACCCGTTTTCAGATGATACTCTGATAAAGAAGCATGTTTTTCATCCGAAATGGTTAAGTTTGTTTTTGGAATAATTTCCCCTTTTACAATGTGTGTAGGGTTAATCAGTGGTATACCGTTTTCCATGTAGTCTTCTTTATGAAGTTGCGTACCGAATGGCCCAATTTGAATTCTCGCTATGTCCTTCAAGTTTCTTACTTCCCAGCCCTTCGGATTAGTAACTGGATCTCCGAACATGTCTAGGAATACGCTGCGGAGGAAGTCGTCGGCAAGTTTAATGGCTTGTTGGCGTTTGCGGCGGATGGCATCGGCTTTATCTAAAATCGCGGCTAGGCGCTTTTGCTCGTCCAATGGTGGTAATGGGATTTCAAATTCTTTTAAAAATGAGGCCGATATATTTGGTTGTGCTCCTCCAGAACCTGCTTTAACAAAATCAGATTTGCAATCTTTCATTAAATAATAGAAATACTCCAAATCGATTTTTTCGTTAGGGGTAAAAGCTGCACATGCTTGATTTGTACAAGCTTCGACATTCAAAATAGAACATGCACCGATTGTGGCACCATACATCGCAAGTAATACAGTTCCTTCCGGGTATAATCTAGTTGAAGATCCATCTAGTCCTTCTTGAGTAATAAATTCTGATGCAGATTCAACATATTTATGATGTAAATCGCCTGTTTTTACCCAATGTATAGTTCCACCTTCGTAGTACTCCTTTTTCTTCCGTGAAGGGGTACCACCCGAAGTAATCTTAAAAATGTCACCCAATTTCACCAACGGCCAACTCACAGCATCCCCTCCAGCTCTTTTAAATCGACTAAAATCTCGTTTTCCAATGACACTAACTTGCCTAAGATTTCTTTTGGTGGATCGTAGTGCTCTTCTTCATAAACCACTTCTTTGTAGCGGTTGATGGAAAGATCATATTTATTTGAGGTGATGTCGTCTTTGCTTACCCAAAATGCCTTCTGGGTTTTATCATTGCTATCACTTGTCGCGGTTGCTTTATCACGGGTTTTAAATTCGCTGATTAAGCTTGGTAAGTCGTTGGCTTTTATTGGTGTGCGTTTGTCATCCAAGCTAAAACCATCGGCTTGTACGTCGTAAAACCAGACGTGATCGGTGCTGCCACCTTTGGTAAATATAAGTATGGCGGTAGAAACGCCAGCGTAGGGTTTAAATACACCACTTGGCAGTGAAATTACGGCTTCTAGCTGGTTGTTGTCTACCAGCATTTGGCGCAGTTGTACGTGCGCTTTTGATGAGCCAAAGAGTACGCCGTCGGGCACGATAGTCGCTGACTGCCCACCTACTTTTAGCATGCGCTCAATCAGGGCAACAAACAGCAGTTCGGTTTTTTTAGTTTTTACTTTACGTAATAACTCGGGGCATACGTCTTCTTCGTCTAGGCTGCCTTTAAATGGCGGGTTGGCGAGTATTATGTCAAAGCCTTCTTTTGCCTTTTGCGGGTAATGCTCTTTAAAGTTTTGGCTTAGGGTATCTTGATAATGAATGCCCGGTTGTTTAATGCCGTGCATTACTAAGTTCATGGCGGCTACGCGTAGCATGGTTGCGTCAAAGTCAAAGCCGTTGAACATGTTTGTATCTATGTGGCTGCGCTGCTCTGGGGTTATTAAATCGCCTGAGTAAAGTAAGTTTTCAAGCGGTTTACCGTTATCATCAAGCTGTATATTGCCATTTACGTCAAGCACAGGTTCGCGCTCTATGCCCTCGGCTGATGTGTATTTTTGTAATAGGTATTCGTAACTTACTGACAAGAAGCCACCGGTGCCGGTTGATGGGTCACAAATTTGGCTGGTGGTGCTTGGATCCATCATTTCGACCATGGCGCGTATAATATGGCGCGGAGTTCTAAATTGGCCGTTAATGCCTGCGGTAGTAAGTTTGCTAAGCAAGTATTCGTACAAATCGCCTTTGGTGTCTGAATTTTCAAGCGGTAGGTCGTTTACCATTTCAACCGCTTTTACCAATAAGCTTTGCTTTTGAATCATTAATTGCGCGTCTTTCATAAACTCATTAAATACCGCGCCTTCTGGCGATACGTCGTCTGAAGTTTTTGAAAAAAACGGAAATAGCTCATCTTTAACCAGTTTGTATAACTCTTCGGCCCCTAAATGGCGCAGGTTTTGCCAGCGAATATGTTGCTCGGCGTCGCTAAAGCGGCGGTTAAACGGCTGCTTAGTACGTGCGCTGCGTTTTTCGTCGGCTTGCTCGTTCATGTCGAGCATACGGGCGTACATTAAAAAAGTAATTTGCTCTACTACGGTTAGCGGGTTAGTGATACCGCCTGTCCAAAATTCTTCCCATAGTTTGTCTATTTTACTTTTTAAAGGTCCGGTTATCATAGTTTTCCTAGTGTGAGCTGTTTATTGCGCTCGTTGTATTGGTTAAATTTTATATCATGGTGTCGGATGGTGCTTTGCCTATTCAACATCGTCGGATGGCGCTTTGCCTATTCAACATCATCGGATGGCGCTTTGCCTTATCCAACATAGTCGGATGGCGCTCTGGCTTATCCAACCTACGTTTTGTGCTATTTAATTTTGGCTTAATAAATTTTCGATTAAGCGAATAATGGTGTCTTTTTCTTTAGGGTTTGACTCAGCCACTAATAAAGTAATAGCCGCTAAGCCTGTGTCGTTTATTACGGGTTGATAATTTTCATTTAACAGGCGTTGATTACGATTTAGAAAATCGACAAATAAAAATGCTGCGGTGCGTTTATTGCCATCACTAAATGGGTGGTTTTTAACAACAAAATATAATAAATGCGCCGCTTTACTTTCTATGCTTGGGTAGGCAGGCTCACCAAATACACTTTGATCTAACGCGCCCCAAATTGCATTTAGGCCATTGTTACGCTCTTGTGCAAATAACTTGGTGGCTTCGCCTTTGTTTATAAGGTTTTGCTTAAGCTGTGAAATTGCGATTTTTGCATCATTAAGTGGTGTAAGTGCACCGCCTAATTCCCCTTTTGGTGAATTAAGCAGTCCTTCATCATACTGTTGTAGCCATAAGAAGGTTTGCGTGTAACTGGCAATTATATCTACAAGCCCTGCACCAAACTCACTGTTTTGTGGCAAAACAGCAATACGTTTAACGAGTTGTAATGCGTTATCTAGCTCTGTTGCATTTTGTGCTAATCGCTCTTGGTTTAAAGTGTAGCCTTTTAATAAATGCTGCTTTAATGTTTTAGTCGCCCATTGGCGAAAGCGCGTTGCTTGGGTTGAGTTAACGCGGTAGCCCACGGAAATAATAGCATCAAGATTGTAAAATTTAGTTTTTGATTTTTGTGTTTTCCCAGCTATTGCACCGTGTTCAGTGGTTTGTTCCAAAATGGAACTAACCACTTCTTGCTCCAGTTCACCAGTCTTAAAAATATTAGACAAGTGCTTTGTAATAGCGGGTCGCTTCGTTCCAAATAAATCAGCCATTTGCGCTTGAGACATCCAAAGCGATTCATTTTTAAATTGAATATCAAAAGATAACGAACCATCCGGAGTTTGGTATATAACAACACCTTGATTAGCCATTTACAATCTCACCTCTTTTTCAACAGATTGGTTTTTATCACCCAATTGTACATCAAACTGCTTAATAAATTGCTCTATTACGTCGGCTTGTTGCTGGCTAAATACGCCATCGAGCCCCATGTCGTGTATTTGTGTAAAAGGTGCGTCGTAAAGCTGGGCTATTTCAATAGAGCCGTGGCGAATTAGGTGGTTTTTTAACATACCAATAAAGCGCTGTTGCTTGGCATTAACATGGGTGTGTATTTGCTGCACAAAGGTTGTAAAGCTTTGCTCTATGGCGTTTTTATCCATGCCGACTATGGTACGCAATATTTTGTCTAAGCTAGCGGTTGATTCGGGAAAAAACTCTTTTAATGTATTTAAATCAACACTTGGGTTTTGCGTATGCACTAACGAGCTTAATTGCGCTAAGTCGGCTTCGGTTACTTGTTCGCCATTGCGAATTTTTTGCAGAACGCTGTCGGTTTCAAATAACGGGGTGAGTGTTTTTTCAACCTCTTGTCGGTATATTTGATAATCAATAGAGACTATTTTTGTAAGCCTGTCGGCTTCGTGTATTTGGTTTGCGTCTTCTTTTATATCGAGTATAAAGTCACTTTTTGGCGGTGTTATGTCTTTATTACGCAGGTGTATAATACTGCGTAAATTAATGCGGCTTTGCTCAAGCGCTGCATGGGTTAAATACTGCCAATATTGCTCGGTTTGTATTTCTGCTATTGCAGGTGCTTTGCTACGTACTTCGTTTAAGTGCATTTGTAGCGATTCAACTTTGTTCATTACATTTTGTTTAGCTAAATCAATTTGGCTTTCATCGGTAATTAACAGCGTTTGAATGGTGGTTAGCTCAGAATCAAATTTATACGCTTCACTTTGCCCCATAATGTTACGCCATTGCATAAGCGGCGCTACTTCTTCTAGCAACGTTTGTACATCATCAGGAATAAACTGGTTAAGGCGTTTTAGGTCTTTAAAGGTTTCGACCACTTGCCAGTTGTCGCGCACCGATATTGATTCCATTGGTAGTAAGCAAATATCGTCGTGAATTAATTTTATTGTTTGGTCAAACACATCCATATTGGCTTTTTTGAGGGCGGTTTGTGCAAGGGTTACCCGCGCTTCAAATAGCTTTTGCAGTAACGATTTAGCTTGTTTTACGTCTTCTTCTTCTGGGTTTTCATCAAAGTATTCAAAATTTGCCCAGTGGTCGAATATTAAAAAGTGAGTTTTGTGCTTACCTGGGCCATATAGGTTTTCGCATAAGCGTGTGCCACGGCCAATCATTTGCCAAAATTTTACTTTTGATTTTATGGGTTTGGCAAATACAAGGTTTACACATTCTGGTACGTCTATGCCGGTGTCGAGCATATCGACCGATACGGCTATGCGTACGCTGTTTTCGTCGCTTGATTTAAAGTCGTCTATTAGCTCTTCAGCACGTTCGTACTTTGAGTGAATAACGCGGCAAAAATTAGCACCATGCTGCGGGTAAAGCTCGCTAAACAGCTGCGCCATTAATTCGGCGTGGGCTATGTTACGGGCAAATACTATTGTTTTACCTGGCAGTTGGCCGTCTTTATCGCGCAGGCCTTTTTCCATTAGGTTACGCAGTATGAGCCTGTTGGTGTCTTTATTTTTAATGGCTTCGTCTATTTGTTTTGCATCAAAGTCGAGCTCGTTCGGATCAATGCCTTGCTCTTCTAATTGGGCTATTTGCTCATCAGTTAGGTTGTCTTTTTTAATGCCTTCGCGCAAAAACTGTGTGGTGTAACTTACAATTTTGTAGGGGACTAAGTTGCCTTGTTCTATGGCGTCTTCAAGCGGGTAATTGGCTGTTGGCATTTTGTAATCACAGCTAAATAAATCACAGGTTGAGCGCGATACCATTTCTACCGGCGTGGCGGTTAAGCCCACTTCTAGCGCGTCAAAGTATTTAAAAATATCGCCATAAATATTGTAAATTGAACGGTGCGATTCATCGGCTACTATTAAGTCAAAGTGACCTACGTCGTACTTATTCATTATACGCAGCATGCCTGGATAGGTTGCTATAAATACTCGCGCACTCGCTGCGGTGTTTTTAGCGCTTTTGCCTACAATGTGTACTGGCTCTTTGGTGTGTTCGGTAAAGGCATTACCCGCTTGTTTACGTAGCTCTTTTCGGTCACATAAAAATAGTACGCGCTTAGCCCAACCTGCATCGAGCAGCCGTTTTGCAAGGGCGATAGATACGCGTGTTTTACCTGTGCCGGTTGCTTGCACAATAAGCGCTTTGCGGTGTTTGTCGCTAAAGCGCTCACACACACGGGTTATGGTTTCCATTTGATACAAACGCCCTGCTACTGCGGTATCTATTGGCGTGGTGTTTAGCTCTTTTTTAAGCGTGCGCTGCTTTATTAAGTACTGCAGGGAATCTTTTGAGTAGTAACCGTATAAACCACGGCTGTTATAACCTTGCGCGTCGTCTAGAATTTTTATATCCCAACCGTTCGAGTAAAAAATAACGGGCCGTTGGCCATATTGCTTTTCGAGCGCGTTGGCATAAAGCGTTGCTTGCTGGCGGCCTTTTTCGATATTTTCGCGGGTGCGTTTGGCTTCTATTACAGCAAGTGGCTTTCCGTCGTCATCCCATAATACGTAATCAACATAACCTATGCCTGTTGTTGTAGGTTGGCCTGTTACTTTTATCTCTTTGCCAACGTCTTCTGTTGATTCGTCGTCAAGTGCAACATGCCAGCCTGCATTACGCAGGTCTAAATCGATGATACGTTTACGAGTTTCATCTTCGTTAAAGTTAAAGCTTGAGTTAACAATTTGCTCATTTCGGGTTTTAACCTGAGTAAGCTTTTCTGCATCAATAGTTTGTTTTAGTTTTGCTGTTTGCTGCTGGGCTTGTTTTTGTGCAAGCTCTGCGGCTTCTAGTTCGTCAAGTGCGCGTTTTAAACGGGCTTGATTTTCGGCTAGCTGCTGAGTGAGTTGTTTGTTCTTTTTAGCAAACTGGGCATCGCTTTGATTGCTAGGTTGTGCTTGCTCAGGCGCTTTAAACTCTGGGCATTCTTGTTGCGTGCCATTGGCATAAGCCATAAACAAATAAGAGGCTACAAAGTAGCTTTCTTTTAATATCCAAATAGCTTGTTGTTGATCTACTTTGCCTTCATGCGCGGCTTGGTTGCCGCTTTTACGTATGGCGTGGAGCTTATCGGTTATTAAACGCGGCACGGCACTGGTAAAGTCGTCGGCGGTGAGTTTATCGAAAATGTTAGACGTTGGTAAAACAGGTAAGCTAAGCTCTTTGTATAAGTAGCCTACTACTTTTTCGGCAAAGCAACGCAGCTTAACCAATGAGCTTTGCGGATCGGTAATCGCATAGTCTTCTGCAAAAGCGGCTAACTGGTGTAGCTCTGGCCACTTAGATTGAATATGTTCAAAGTTCATTGACTGCTTCATTCCTGATTACTTCCTTATCAACTAATTTACCATGCGTTATTATTTTTATGCGTTTGCAAGCTTGAGAATATTAAGCTGTTATATTTATTTTTATGTTACTTGTTGCTGCACTTAACCAATAGCTTGTTTCAAAGCTTTGGTTATTAGAGTCAATCGCTACTTTTTTAGCAAGCTCGTTTGGTAACACCTTATTTATTTTATTGTTTATGCGGCTGCGCGTTTGTTGCACAAAGGTTTTTTCCATTACTTTCAAATCATTGTATAAACCATCTCTGAAATCTTCGGGCTCTATGCCAAAGGTGTCGCGGAATATACGTAAATCACTACTATTTTGCTGTAAAAGCGTGAGATATTCTTTGCTGTAACGCAAAGACTCTTCAAAATCACGACCCACAACTAGCTTTTTATGTTCACTTTGGCTGTATTGGTTTAACCATAAATAAAAGGCGGTTTCTTTTGCGGTAAGCTTAATTTCAATACCTGCAAAAGTGAGCGTTTTTGCTTTTGCGTTTACTTCAAGGGTTAAATCTTTTTTATGGGCTGAATTTAAACTTGCTACTGTTTGACTAAACGATGCGCTCTGCATTGAAGCAATTAGAGTTTCGTCTATAGATTGGCGCATTCGTACAAATGGGATTTCGGCAAGGGTTACCTTTGCATTAATACAGTTTACTTGTGTGCCATTTTTGCCATCAATAATATGGTCATAAGGTGTTGGGTAGTAAAAATCTCTGACAAATTCAAATTCGTTATTCACAAATACATGACTGAGCGAATCTTGCTCGCGCCCTAACAATGACATTGCATAACCTAAATAAAACGCCATTGTTTTGCGTCCACCAGCAATAGATGCATGAATGCTAATATCGTTTTTATTAGTAAGTTCAAACACTTTACGCGTAATAAAGTCGGCCATGTAGGTTTGTTCTATTTCAGATTTAGCATCATTAATAGGTTGACCTTTATCGTCTTCTATTAGCCATATATTTTCATCGGGAAGTTTAATATTGGGAAGTTGGTAATCTGCAATCAGTTTAGCTAAATGACCTTGCTTAAATAGCCCATCAGTAAGCATAACCTTTGTGCTTTTTGTTGTAATAACAAAAATCTCTTCAGGAATTTGCTTACCTTGCTGGTGAAGCGCAAAAAGAGTTTCGGTTAATACTTGTGGGCTTGCACCTGTCACAATAAGTAGAATGTGTTTCATCAAGAATCCTTTCGTATGAGATTACTGCATCTTATCCCAAACACGACCTGAGTGAAACTAGAAGTATTTATGTTATTGAGTTAATTAAATTTTTATTGTGTTTTTTAACATCATTTTGTTAACTTTAAATAAGTTGTTACCTATTTAAAGTTAACACTATTTGAGTATAACTATTTTTTGTTTGCTTTTTTAGCCTGTTTTTTAGCTATTTTTTGCTTTTGACGATTAACTTGTTTAAATGTTGTTGTTTGGCTAATAAAGGAGTTATCTCGCATTAGTGCCTTGCCTACAGGAAGCTTTAAAAATTGTTTAGCTTTTTCATGCCCTAGTTGAGCCGACTCTTTTATTAACGCTTTTAACCCAAAGCTGCATTTTACTTTGCCGCAGCTTGCTAGCTCTTCTTTCATCAACATTGCTATTTCAAACTGAATTTGTGCTTTTAGTTTTATATTTTTTTCTAACTTTATTGCGACACAACCAATCTCTATAGCGGTTACTCTGTGCGCAGTGTGTTCTTTTAATATGCTAAATAACCGAGTTTGGTAATACACTGTACCCGGCAAATTTTTATAAGTATTAATAAGCTCGCTAACTACATTTAATTTTGGTGTTTTACCCCAGTAACCAAAGTAATCACAAAATGCTTTTAAATATTGATACCCTGGTGCTTGCGTTGCTTGAGCTGTAATTAACGCCGTACGAGCTCGTTTTTTTGCCAAATCGTTTTCTTTATCTGTTAGCCATAATTCGAGTTTATTTGCAGCATCGATAGTAAATGAGTTAATTTCTTTATACTCAATCCCCTGCTTAACCCAATGATTATAAATACTATCATCTGATCTATAGTGTTTTTTCTGCAAAGCAACAATAGCTTGATGATAACCATGCTTTGCAGACTCCTCACAAAGAATCCACGCTCTTTTAGGCTGACCTATTACACTTAAATAATTAGCATATAAAAAGTATGATTCACCCGTAGTGCATTCTTTTATAGCCTGTTTATAACAATACTCTGCATTTATAATTTTAGACTCTTCTAAAAATTTTTGCTCGTATGCTTGTGCATATAATTGCCACGTACCTGAAGCATTTAATGAATGCGCCCGAGATAACCAATACTCTAAATCTTTTTTATTTAGTGTGTTATACGCTTTTTTATTTGTTTTATTACTCAAAGTAGATACTTGATTTTTTATTGAAAGCAATTGCGAATACGCTTGCTCGGCAATTGCTAAATTTGCTTGGGGGCATCCATTTAAAGCAAGGTTTACATTAGAAACGGTATTTTCTAAAACAGGCTCTTGCCATATAGCCTGCTCTCCTAGCTCATTTGCTAAATTAAAGTAAGAAAACTGAGCTAGTTCAAAAGTAGCCTTTAGTGTTTGCTTTACTTGTGTACGACTACTACTAACAACTGAACGCCAACTCCCTTGCCACTCCTGAGATGCATGAACCCCATGATTAGTGCTTGTTCTTATTAGGCTTAACTCATCAATAATATAAGTTGGAACCGTAGATAAAAGCTTTAACTGATTTATTTTTTGACTAAGATCTGAATTTTTAGCTAACTTTAAATTAAAAAACTGTGCTGTTTGATGGCACCAAACCTCAGCAAACAAGCGAGCTTTGAGTAAAGCGCAACTATGGTCGGTTGAATAATAATATTCCATTTCGTTTGCTAAACGATATAGTTCCGGAAAAGTTGATTTAATAAATTCAAAATTGGTGATCGAAACTGAATGAGTTGTTTGTTGCATTGTTAACATTATTTAAGCCTTGTGTACTTTAAGGCTTTTAATATTAAATTAAAAAATTTATTAAAGAGGATCGCAAGCTTGTGAAGTAGTTTTAACTATTTTGTTTAATACAAGGAAGTATCATTCATAGCATACTTATTTATGTTTGCCGTACTGCTTTAAGAAGACTCAAACCATACCTTACAAATAAAATGACCTTTACCTTTAAAGTTTAATTTGTACTCAACACCGCTATTCTAAAAACCTTTCTATGAAAACTTTAAATGCGATTTTACAGGGTTCTACCTCGGCTAATTCTCGTACTATACTATTTGGGTTATTAGTATAGTATTGAGTAATCAGTGTATTTTGTTTTCATTCTAAGTAATCTTTAAGGAGCAATTGTATGAGTGATAAAAGATGTCCTTTTGACCATACCCCTCTCACCACTAACAGCGGTGCGCCTGTTGTTGATAACCAAAATAGTATGACCGCTGGTAAGCGTGGGCCATTACTTGCTCAAGACGTTTGGCTAAATGAAAAGCTGGCAAATTTTGTACGCGAAGTTATTCCAGAGCGCCGTATGCATGCAAAGGGTTCTGGCGCGTTTGGCACATTTACTGTTACTAACGACATTAGTAAGTATTCTTGTGCAAAAATATTCAGCGAAGTTGGTAAAAAAACCGAAATGTTTGCTCGATTTAGTACGGTTGCTGGTGAACGTGGCGCTGCTGATGCTGAACGTGATATTCGTGGGTTTGCATTAAAGTTTTATACCGAAGAAGGCAATTGGGATATGGTGGGTAATAATACCCCTGTATTCTTTTTACGTGATCCACTTAAATTCCCAGATTTGAATAAAGCGGTAAAGCGCGATCCTCGTACTAATATGCGCTCTGCAACTAACAATTGGGACTTTTGGACTTTATTACCTGAAGCGCTCCATCAAGTAACGGTTGTAATGAGTGATCGTGGTATACCTGCCTCGTATAGACATATGCATGGTTTTGGCTCACACACCTATAGTGTGTGGAATGAAGCCGGTGAGCGCTTTTGGGTGAAATTTCATTTTCGTACACAGCAAGGTATTAAAAACTTAACCGATGCAGAAGCTGCTGAAATAGTTGCTATGGATCGTGAAAGTAATCAAAAAGATTTATTTGAATCGATTGAGCGCGGCGACTTCCCTAAATGGAAAATGTATGTGCAAATTATGCCTGAAGCCGAAGCTGATAACGTGCCGTATCATCCTTTTGATTTAACTAAAGTATGGCCTAAAGGTGATTACCCACTGATTGAAGTAGGTGAGTATGAGTTAAATAAAAACGCTGATAACTACTTTGCTGACGTAGAGCAAGCTGCTTTTGCACCGAGTAATTTAGTACCTGGAATTGGTGTATCACCAGATAAAATGCTACAAGCCCGTTTAATTAACTACGCTGATGCACAGCGCTACCGTGTAGGCGTGAATCATAATCAAGTGCCGGTAAATCAACCTCGCTGCCCTGTTAATAGCAATGCGCGCGATGGACAAGGCCGTGTTGATGGTAACTATGGCGCAAGGCCACACTACGAACCGAATAGCTTTGGCCAGTGGCAAGAGCAGTCACAATATGTTGAACCGCCACTTAAAATTAATGGCGATGCTAAACATTACGACTTCCGTGAAGACGATAGCGACTACTTTAGTCAGCCACGCGCTCTTTTTAACTTAATGAATGATGAGCAAAAAAAAGCGCTATTTAGTAATACTGCGGCACAAATGGGTGATACCTATGACTTTATTAAATATCGTCATATTCGTAACTGTAATCAGTGCCATCCTGCCTATGGTGAAGGTGTTGCTAAAGCCCTTGGGATGACTGTTGCTGATGCAATAAAAGCACGTGAAACAGACCCTGCAAAACATTTACCTGGCTGCTTATAAACTATTAGTTATATCTAAATTTTAATATTACAGCTAGAAACACAGTTTTAATAAGCAAGGATGCTTTGTAATATTTGCTGCCCTTAAAGGGCAAATAATTTTATTGGCTTAATAGTGTAACCCGGTCTATTTGTGAGTTTTATGCTAAAACGCAGTTATTGCTAGCTGGCTTTTCTAACAAAAAGCCAGCTAATTACAGCAGTAATAAATGTGGTTAACCTTAATCTGTGGTTTAATTTATATAACCCATTTAAATAATGCACTTATATATTCTCCCTTATACCAGTTCCACTACATAATTAACCTTCTCTATTCATGACAGCTAATCATAAAAAATTCAAAACCGTTTTTCTGCTCACTTAAGTCTTGATTAAAGCCAGCCGACACATATAAAAAGCCATCATTTGCTACAAGCTGTTTAAGCTTATTTACACTATCAGAAAAGTCATCCATAAAATTAGTCTCGGAGTTTTCAAGCAACTTTTTATGCCCAAATAAAGCCTTTGGTGTGTACTGATTTGATTTAACAAATTCAGTTAACGTATCTTGATTAGAAAAGGTTTTAAAACCATGTTTACACTCGGCTAAAAATGCTAATAAATCCGCAAAGTCAACTTCAACAAATGTTGACTCTTCCATTACCCGAATAAAGGTTAAAATTAAATCATTTGAAAAAGTATCACCAAACTGACTTTTAATTGACTCTGTTATGTCATTTTTAACTTCAAGCGGGAACGCTTTATAACTTTTCATACTAAACTCCTTTTATTTATATTTAACTTAACCTGAATCTCGTTTAAGAAAATTGAACTAAATGCCTGTTCCGAGATCCGATCTTTCGACCAAGAACGATTGGATAAACAAGGAACAGGCATGATTAAATTAGTTGAATTGTTTTGCGATGTC
>NZ_JACJDO010000129.1:0-301 GCF_014163535.1 Pseudoalteromonas sp. SR45-4 | reverse complement strand
AATGGTCTAATCCCATTTAATTACATCTGTGCTTGCCTTGATGAACTGTGCCAGCCTGAGCCCGATATCGACAGCTTGTTACCCTGGAATTTTAAAACATAGGTGTAGTTCGCTAGACGCTCACGGTACAGTTATCTTCTTTATTAGCTCTGCGCGCAATGTCTTCATTTAATAAGCGCATAAACCAACTGATATTAGCTAAGCGTTCTCGGTATTCAATGATTGTTTCATTTAGAAAGAGCCATTCAATTTTACTTAGCTCTTCACCTTGCAGATATTTGTTAGTGAGTACAGTGCCTTT
>NZ_JACJDO010000128.1:0-303 GCF_014163535.1 Pseudoalteromonas sp. SR45-4 | reverse complement strand
ACGCCAGGTGTTTTGGCACCTTTTGAAGAAAGCGTTACTTCAGCCGCTTGGCAAAGCCATTGTGGGTGACTGATAAGGCGCAGTAATCGATTAACGCGACGCGCTTTATCGGTTGCTGTCCATGTCGCTAATTTACGTTGCAGTTCGCTGATTATCAAAGGTCTTCACCTCATTAAGGTGTAAGCGCGCATTTAAGCAGTGCGCTTAGCTATAATCGAAGTCTAGCTGCACATTCCACGGCATTAGGTCGGTAAAATCATCATCACCCTCATCTCGATTCGGCAACGCTTTAAATAAATGCAC
>NZ_JACJDO010000127.1:0-316 GCF_014163535.1 Pseudoalteromonas sp. SR45-4 | reverse complement strand
GTAATATGGGTCGTTAGCTCAGTTGGGAGAGCATCGCCCTTACAAGGCGAGGGTCACTGGTTCAAGTCCAGTACGACCCACCATTTTTAAAATGGTGTATATTACAAAAATCTAAATGGGTAATTAGCTCAGTTAGAAAAAAGAGAGCATCGCCGCTATTTACAAGTAAAGGCAGTGTTCACTGGTTAAAATCCAGTACTATTTATTTTAATAGTAGCGTTTTAATTTATATGTGGGTGATTAGCTCAGTTGGGAGAGCATCGCCCTTACAAGGCGAGGGTCACTGGTTCAAGTCCAGTATCACCCACCACATATA
>NZ_JACJDO010000126.1:0-341 GCF_014163535.1 Pseudoalteromonas sp. SR45-4 | reverse complement strand
GAACTCAGTAGTGAAACGAAACAGCGCCGATGATAGTGTAGCATTTGCTATGTGAAAGTAGGACATTGCCAGGCTCCAAATTGTAGAAAGCCCGACTAGAAATAGTCGGGCTTTTTTACGTCTGGGATTTAATAAATAGCCAAAAGCCCATGCGAACTCAGTAGTGAAACGAAACAGCTCGAAGGCGAACCACGACCGATGATAGTGTAGCATTTGCGTAAGCGTCTAGCGAACCACACCTAGCATCGATGTTCTGATTATCTAAAAATACCTGCTCAATGATAAATTCGGAGCAGGTGATGAAAACTTACAGAACAAGCGCACAGTGGCAGCAGCTTTTG
>NZ_JACJDO010000125.1:0-354 GCF_014163535.1 Pseudoalteromonas sp. SR45-4 | reverse complement strand
TTGGTCACTCAGTTTTCAATTGAGACTCTAATTTGTTTGCCTCGCTACCTAAGTAGGTTGGCTGTTAGAACTCAATCTGTACGAGTGCCCACACAGATGATTGCTTTATATTGTTAAAGAACGTTGCGACAATAAAGTAAAACTTTATCTCGCTAGGGCTGCGCATATTACGCCTTCCTATTTTTTTGTCAACACTTAAATGTAAACTTTATAAAAATCTAAATTTAAGTTTTACTCGACTCACTGATTGACTCTTGCCTCGCTAAGCGTTGCTGTCTGCCGTCTCAGTGGGGTCGCATTATAGGGCGCAGCCAGTTTTACGCAAGCGTTTTTTAAAGAAAACTTAAAATAAAA
>NZ_JACJDO010000124.1:0-362 GCF_014163535.1 Pseudoalteromonas sp. SR45-4 | reverse complement strand
ATCAGTTTCATCAAGGTGAAAACTCAACATTTATACATAGATGACCGACTTTAAACGGCCTAGAGCGTAAAGCGCCTGTTTTTTATGCGTAAGAGCGAGTGTGTTGGTGTAAAGTACAGTGTTTTTACACCGGTGATTATTATAGCTCGTTAGTTAACGATTTTAGGCTCAAAAATATATATTTGCGTAAAAGCACCAATGCCACCCATGTAAAATATCAATGTTTGTACATAGATGACCGATTTTAATGGCCTAATGATACTGATAAGAGTTATAGCGTAAAGCACCAATATAACTATGTAGAAATACCAGTATTCTGCATAAATGACCGTTTGCAATGACCTAATGACATTAGCGTAAAG
>NZ_JACJDO010000123.1:0-362 GCF_014163535.1 Pseudoalteromonas sp. SR45-4 | reverse complement strand
GCTACTTTCTGTTACCGCTCGACTTGCATGTGTTAGGCCTGCCGCCAGCGTTCAATCTGAGCCATGATCAAACTCTTCAATTAAAAAGTTTTATGTCTTTCGACAGCTCAATGAATTCTGAATTTTTTGTTTTTGTTGCCAAAAACGAATTGACTGTGCGTTATTATTTTTACTTTTAAAAAAAGTAAAATCAAAACAGCTCAAGGCTGAATCTTTTAATAACATATGGTCACTCAGTTTCAATTGAGACTCTAATTTGTTTGCCTTACTTAGCGAACTAAGCTTGGCTGTTAGAACTCAATCTGTACGAGTGCCCACACAGATGATTGCTTTATATTGTTAAAGAACGTTTTGAGTCGCTT
>NZ_JACJDO010000122.1:0-364 GCF_014163535.1 Pseudoalteromonas sp. SR45-4 | reverse complement strand
GTAAGCGCGCATTTAAGCAGTGCGCTTAGCTATAATCGAAGTCTAGCTGCACATTCCACGGCATTAGGTCGGTAAAATCATCATCACCCTCATCTCGATTCGGCAACGCTTTAAATAAATGCACAAAGTAGTAATAAGGATTGATGTCATTGGCACGGCAGGTCATCACAATACTATAAAGTATCGCGCTGGCCTGAGCACCATTAACCGATTTTGAGAATAGCCAGTTTTTTCTACCCGTGGTAAACGGCCGAATATCTCGCTCAGTAATATTATTATCAATCCCTAGTTCGCCATCTTCACTATACCGCATTAATTTCGGCCATTGATTAAGCGTGTATTTTATCGCTTTGCCAATATAACT
>NZ_JACJDO010000121.1:0-366 GCF_014163535.1 Pseudoalteromonas sp. SR45-4 | reverse complement strand
AGTTATATTGGCAAAGCGATAAAATACACGCTTAATCAATGGCCGAAATTAATGCGGTATAGTGAAGATGGCGAACTAGGGATTGATAATAATATTACTGAGCGAGATATTCGGCCGTTTACCACTGGTAGAAAAAACTGGCTATTCTCAAAATCGGTTAATGGTGCTCAGGCCAGCGCGATACTTTATAGTATTGTGATGACGTGTCGTGCTAATGACATCAATCCGTATTACTACTTTGTGCATTTATTTAAAACGTTGCCGAATCGAGATGTGGGTGATGATGATTTTACCGACCTAATGCCGTGGAATGTGCAGCTAGACTTCGATTATAGCTAAGCGCACTGCTTAAATGCGCGCTTACGA
>NZ_JACJDO010000120.1:0-394 GCF_014163535.1 Pseudoalteromonas sp. SR45-4 | reverse complement strand
CATTGCATTAATAGCATACACTTCTTGCCACGCACGCATTACAAACCTAAGCCATTATTATCCGCTATTACTCGAGTTTAGGATAAATAAAACGGCTCCCCGGCAGATGTTATAAAATAACCCTGCTTATCTGTCTCGGCTATTTCAGCCTATTGCATTAATAGCATACACTTCTTGCCACGCGCACATTGCAAACCCTAAGCCGTTATTATCCGCGATTACCCGAGTTTAGGATAAATAAAACGGCTCCCCGGCAGATGTTATAAAACAACCCTGTTTATCAGTATTGGCTATTTTAGCCCATTGCATTAATAGCATACACTTCTTGCCACGCACGCATTACAAACCTAAGCCATTATTATCCGCTATTACTCGAGTTTAGGATAAATAAAAC
>NZ_JACJDO010000011.1:0-97288 GCF_014163535.1 Pseudoalteromonas sp. SR45-4 | reverse complement strand
TATTTCGCATGCCTAAAAATGAATAAAAAAGCAGTTTAATACGCGTTATTTGAATAAGCAGAGGGATTTTAAAAATTAAGGATGCTTTTAAGCCTAGCAATGTTTGTTTAGATAAACACCAAAGGAATTAATTATTAGAGTGGGTGTCATTTTAATTTTTTAACATTTTAGTTTTTCAGACGTTCAGGTTTAATTATGTTCTAAATCAAACCTAAACGCGTACACTTTTACGTATTGAAGTTAGTTTTTTCTTGGATTGTCTCATCAACAACTCAATAATTTTTGCGTTATTTTCGATTGGGGATTTTGGAATATTGCTTCGGTGGGGCCGTATTCAACAATTTCGCCTCGTTCTAGTACTACCAGTTGGTCGCTAATATGGCGGACTAAACTAAGGTGATGGGTTATTAATATATAGGTTAATCCGGTTTCTAGTTGTAGCTTTAGTAATAAATTAACTATTTGTGCGCGTACAGAGGGGTCTAGAGATGAAAGTGCTTCATCGAGCACAACAACCTTAGGATCTAATATAAGTGCGCGAGCAAGCGCTACACGCTGTAATTGCCCTATGCTGAACATGTGCGGATAATATTGTTGATGATCTACTAATAACCCCACTTTTAACATGGTGCTGTCTATTTTTTCGGCGCGTTGTTGTTTGTCAAAATCGGTATTAAATTGCAGGCAATCATCGAGCATGTCGGCAATAGTCAGTGCCGGGTTTAGCGAGGTTGCTGAGTCTTGAAAAATCATTCTGATATGGCGACATTGTGGATCGCGAATGCCGTTATTTTCGATTATGTTGTTTTCGAGTAAAATTTGCCCGCTATCAGCGCTATCGGCTCCGGCAAGTAATTTTGCTAGGGTACTTTTTCCGGCACCAGTTTCACCAATTATGGCTATGGTTTCGCCTTTGCCAACACTAAACGAAATATTTTTAAGTACTGCAAATTTTTTACGGCTAAATAATCCAGCCCGTAAATTAAAGCTTTTTGATAATGCTTGTACTTTTAGTAAGGGTTGCACTATTTCATCTCCTTGATCAGCGGAAAATGACACGCATAACTATGCCCTTGGTGTTTAGTTAGCTTTGGCGCAATAACACATTCTCTTTGTGCTTGCGGGCAACGCGGCCCTAACCGACAACCAATTGGTAAATGTTGCAGCGTAGGAATGGTGCCTTTAAGCGCGTAAAAAGGCTCTTTATGCGCCAAACCATGTTCGTAATCGGGTAGGCTTTTTAGTAGTGCTTGCGTATAAGGGTGGCGTGGTTGGCTAAAAATACGATGCGTTGGGCCTGCTTCAACCATTTGTCCACAATATAAAACATGAATAGTATGCGACCAGTTAACAATTTCTTCTAGCTCATGAGAAATCATTAAAATAGACATGTTTTTTAACTGATTTAAGCTTTTTAACAATCTAAATACTTGTGCACGGGTGGTGCTTTCAAGTGCGGTGGTGGGCTCATCTGCAATTAATAATTTTGGCGTACGCGCAATTGCCATAGCAATCATCACTTTTTGGCACACCCCTTCTGAAAGCTCGTGGGGGTAGCTGCTAAGTATTTCTTCGTGGTTTTTAATACCGACTTTATGAATAAGTGCTTTTACTCTGTCTTTGCGCTCGCGATTACGCTTTAAGAAAAACCCTTTACTTGCTACCTCAGGTAAGGTTTCGGCTATTTGATCAAATATTTTAGCGGTAGGGTCAAGGCAGCGACTCGGATCTTGATAGATCATTGCTATGTCTTGGCTCACTACTTTACGGCGTTGTTCTGGGGTTAAACGCATTAAGTCTACCCCGCGCCAATGCACTCTATCAGCTGTTATTACCCAGCGTTCATTAAGCACTCCTACAATTGCTTTGGCGATTAAGCTCTTCCCAGAACCAGATTCACCCACTAAAGCATGTACTTCGCCTTCTTTTAAACTAAAGCTCACTCTGTCTACGGCTCTAATAACGGTTTCAGAGGTGTGTAATTCAATGGTTAAGTTTCGAACATCAAGTAATTGCATTTAATCAGCCTTACGCGCTTGTAAAACTTGGCGAAGTCCATCGCCTACTAAGTTTGTTGACAGTACCGCTAAAAACAACAGTACGCCTGGTAGGGCTACAGTCCAGGGGGCTAAATATATAAGCCCGAGGTTTTCGGCTAAAATTGCACCCCATTCGGTTGTAGGTGGTTGCGCGCCTAATTTTAAAAAACCTAAAGCGGCTATATCTAAAATAGCAGTAGAGAGCGCCATGGTAAAAATAACCACTATATATTCATATATATTAGGGTAAATCCCTCGCGACAATATATGCCAATTAGAGGCGCCATCGAGCCGATAAGCGGTGATGTAATCTTTACTCAGCTCATCTACAATTAAGTTGCGAATAGAGTGAATAAATTGCGGCAGCAGTGCCAAAATAATTGCCCATACGGTATTCATTAAACCTGGGCCTAATATCGCTATAATAATAATTGCCAGCAACAACGACGGAATAGAAAGCGTTATATCCAGTAAGTGATTTAAAAAACTGGAGCGAAGCCCGCGACTAATACCAGCAAAAGTGCCTACGAGTAAGCCAATGACAGTGGTTAAAAACGCTGCAATAATTGATAAGCCAAATGTATACGTTGCGCCGTTCATTAATCTAGAGAGCACATCGCGGCCTAAATCGTCGGTGCCTAAAAGAAAACGTACGTCACCCATTTCGCGCCACGAGGGCGGAATAAGTAAGGCATCACTATGTTGCTGATTAACCCCATAAGGGGCTAAAAAAGGTGCACTGGCGGCCAGTAAAGCAAAAGCAATAAACACCCATAAACCAACGAGTGCAGGGTGGTTGGTTTTAAATTTTCGCCACAGCCGTGCTAGGGGCGATTTATTCGACTCTTCAGAAAATAAGTTAAACTTTGCCATGAGCTTGGTTCCGTGAGAGTGGGTCGAATAGAGTATAAATTAGCTCTGCGATTATGGTGGCAAAAATAATAAATAAAGAAACCGCCATTAAGCCACCTTGTATAGCGGGGTAATCACGCTGATAAATACTATCAATTAACCAGCGGCCAATCCCAGGCCACGAAAAAATAATTTCAGTGATCATTGCCAGCGTAATAAGCGTGCTAAATTGTAAACCAATTTGCTTAATTACCGGTAACAATGCATTACGCAGCGCATGGTGTATTATAAGTTGCCTGCGATTAAGGCCTTTTGCGCGCGCTGTTTTAATAAAGTTTTGATCCATTACTTTAAGCATAGATTCGCGAGTAAAGCGTATTAATACCGTAGTGGGGTACATAGCCAGTACTATGGTAGGCAAGGTAAGGTGGTGTAAGGCGTCAATAAAAGCCATGCCCTGGTACGGAAAGCTTGCCAAGCTAATATCAATTAAAATAAAACCTGTAGTGGGTGGTATTTCATAGAGTAAGCTCATTCTTCCTGACATTGGAAACCAACCCAGTTGCAATGAAAATAGCATAATGAGTAATAATGCTAACCAAAAAATAGGCATGGAATAGCCTATCATAGTGGTAGAGGAAATAAGCTTATCGGGCCATTGTTTATAATAAGCAGAGGCTAATATGCCTGTAGGAACACCAATAACAACCGAAACAAACAGCGCGTATATACTAAGCTCGAGTGTGGCAGGAATTAAGTCGAGTATTTGCGAAAACACGCTATCTCCAGAGGCAAACGACAGTCCCCAATCACCTTGCAATATACGCCCTAAAAAAGCGATATATTGCATAAAATAATTACTATTATATAAATACTTATCTTCTAACTGGGTGTGTTGCGCAAAGTTATTACTGGGAATACCGCTTAAATTACTTAATGCATCGCCAGGAAATAAAAAGCTCAGTAAAAAAGTAAAAACGCTAAGCATTAATACCATAAAAACAAATAAACCAATGCGGCGTAAAATATAATCTAAGCGCATTATTTTTTCCTCGCATTAGCAAGCGAAATAGCACCAAATGGGCCGAGCGTTATGCCCTCTACATCAGCACTGCTTGCCTGAAAACGCATGCCGTGGGCTATTGGTATTAAAGGTAGCTCATTAATAATCATGCTTTGTGCAGCGTCATAATATTGTTTACGCAGTGCTATATCGGTTGTACTAAGCGCTTGGTTAAGTAAAGAGTCAAATTGTGGGTTACACCAATTTGCGGCATTTTTACCACTAAAGGTGGCCGTGCAACTTAGCAAAGGGCTAAAAAAGTTATCAGGGTCGGGCGTATCGGCAGCCCAGCCAAGCAGTACGCTGTCGTGTCGGTGCTCGCCAACACGCTGAATAAAGGTATTCCATTCGTATTCTATAATACTCACTTTAACCCCTATTTTACGTAAATCACTTTGCATTAGCTCGGCCATTTTACGGGCATTAGGATTATAAATACGACTCACTGGCATGGCCCAAATGTTCATGTTAAAGCCATTAGGTAAGCCAGCTTCAATAAGTAATTTTTTGGCTAAAGCAGGGTCAAAATTTGGAATGTTAGCTTGTGGTTCAAACGCCCACGAGGTGGGTGGTAAAATTGATTGAGCGCGAATACCATTGCCGTAATACACAGCCTGCATTATTTTATCTACGTCAATTGCATGAGCGAGTGCTTGTCGTACTCGTATATCGTCAAAAGGGGGGCGCTCAGTATTAAATGCCCAGTAGCCAATATTTAAGTTAGTTTCTTTTTCTACATTAATGTCGTCGCGCTGGGCTAAAATACTCAATTGCGCGCTACTTGGATGAGCAGTGACATCACATTCTTTGGTGAGCATTTTAGCTATACGCGTGGTGCCGTTAGGGGTAATGTCGTAAACCAATTGATCCAGTACCACGTCGTGTTTCCAATAAACTGGGTTTTTATAAAAGCGCACTAAATGGTCGCGCCTATACTCTTTATAAATATACGGGCCTGTGCCTACTGGGTAGTGATCAAACAAATTGGTTTGTTCGCTGGCTTTTAGTTGCATGGCATATTCTTGTGACAATACAACAGCAAAATCGGTGGCCATATTGGCTAAAAAGCTACTTTCGGCATTAAACAACTCAAACCGTACTTGATAGTCAGACACACGTACAATTTTACGAATAAGCTGATCAATTCCTACACTCTGAAAGTAAGGATAATTAGCATCGCCAACAAAGTGATACGGATTATAAACATCAAATAAGCGGCTAAAAGTAAAAATAACATCGTCGGCGTTAAAATCCCGCGACGGCGTAAAGTACGCCGTGTTATGAAATTTTACGTCTTTACGTAAGGTAAAAGTAATCGATTTACCGTCTTTACTCGTTTTCCAATCGGTGGCTAATTCACTTTGATATTCAGCAGTAACAGGGTCAATGCTAATTAGACGGTCGTATAATTGATTGGCAATAATATCTATAGTTGAGCCTGTCGTTGTTACCTGCGGATTAAACGACACAGGGTTTGCTTCAGCGCAATAAACTAAGCCTTGGTTTTTTTCTTTTAAGATTTCTTCTTTACTATCTATACACCCTATAAGGCTGGTTGATAGCAAAGCAAGTAATAATTTATGCACCTGCGTAACCTCTAACTATTATTGAACTATAACTAAGTAAACTGAAACTCACCCCTTGGTGTCGCTTGGGTATAGCAAGTTATATTTTTTCAGATAGCCACGTAATTGATGATACGTCAAACCCAGTACTTCTGCAGTTTTCTTTTGATTAAATTGGCTATGCTCTAAAGCTTTGTTAATCATTAATATTTCAAAGTCGTTAGAGAGTTTTTTTAAGCTACATGGAAACTCAGTATTAATAGGCGCTGCACTTGGTAGTGCTTGAGCAACCGGCGCTGCGGCAACCGCTGGCTCAGGAGTATTAATGTTATTATTAACAAAAGCAGTGGGCTTTACTCGTGGTTTTGGCCTAAAACGGCTTTCAAATGGGTCTAAAATAATCTGATGAACGGGGATCTGTTCACTCCCATGGCGATACAAACTGCGCTCAACCACATTTTTTAGCTCTCGAATATTACCAGGCCAATCATAACTAAGCAGTGTTTCTGTGGCACTACGGGTAAAACCGCTAAACAATTGCCACTCTAAATCGCGCGCCATATTCATTGCAAACTGCTCTGCAAGCAGCATTATATCGCCTTGGCGTTCACGCAGTGGGGGAAGGGTTATTACATCAAAAGCCAGGCGGTCGAGCAAATCGCTTCTAAACTCACCTTGCTGTGCTAAATAAGGTAAATCTTCGTTAGTAGCGCACACTAAACGCGTATCTACTTTTATTGTTTGTTTACCGCCTACACGCTCAAATTCACCGTACTCTATTACGCGTAGCAATTTTTCTTGTACCATTTCGGAGGTGTTTGCTAGCTCATCTAAAAATAAAGTTCCGCTGTTTGCACGTTCAAAGCGGCCTTCGTGGCGTTTGCTAGCGCCAGTAAAAGCACCACTTTCATGGCCAAATAGTTCACTTTCGAGCAGGTTTTCGTTAAGCGCCGCACAGTTGAGTTTTACATAGCTTTGATCCCAACGTTTAGATAAAAAGTGTAAACGCGCTGCAATTAACTCTTTACCTGTGCCACGCTCACCAATAATAAGCACTGGTTTATCTAGGTTAGCTAACTGCGATACCTGATCAAGTACCGATAAAAAGCTATCAGATTGGCCGAGTAAGTTATCTTGTTGGCGATATTGGCTCATATTTCCTAACTCTTAGTCATTTTTACTAACAGTTAGTGTATTTCATAATGGGAGATAACTAAAGTAATTTGTAATTTGAGTTTAACTCTATGAATAAATTATGTATTTTAACTTTTATAAAGTTGGCAAGCATATTGATACAGTTATAGCAGACAAACTAAGTTTAAATTATAGAGGTAAATGTTATGGGAATTTTTTCACGTTTTGCAGACATTGTTAATTCTAATATCAATGCCATTTTAGATAAAGCAGAAGACCCAGAAAAAATGGTTCGTCTGATTATTCAAGAAATGGAAGACACCTTGGTAGAGGTTCGCTCTACGTCAGCTAAAACACTCGCTGAGCGAAAAGAATTAGTACGTCGCGTTGATACACTTAAAGCGCAAATGAATGATTGGCAAGACAAAGCTGAACTAGCGCTAAGCAAAGATCGTGACGATTTAGCACGTGCCGCTTTACTCGAAAAGCAAAAGTCAGCTGAAGCTGTAGCCTCAGTCGAGGGTGAACTTGAGCATGTAGGCTCACACATCGAAAAGTTACAACAAGAAGTAACCACGCTACAAGAAAAGCTAGCAGATGCTAAAGCTCGTCAAAAAGCGATTATATTACGTCAGCGTTCGGCTGAGTCGCGCCTTGAAGTTAAAAAAGCACTTGATAGCTCAAAGGTAGAAGATGCACTTAATCGTTTTGAGCGTTACGAAACTAAAATAGATGGACTAGAATCTCAAATAGAGTCGTACGATTTAGGCAAAAAAACCTTAGCAGATGAAATTGCCGAACTGCAAAAAAACGAAAAGGTAGACGATGAGTTAGCTGAGCTTAAAAAGAAGCTAGCAGATAAGTAACGTATAGCTAACGCATACCAATAATAATATAAGGGGCCCATGTGCCCCTACTTAAAACACTAATACGGATAGTCAGGAGAGGGTTATGTTTGATCCAGAAATACTCGTAGCACCATTTATTTTATTTATGATTTTTGTAGCGCCATTGTGGTTAATATTGCACTACCGTAGCAAAAAACAAGTAAGCCAAGGGTTAAGTGAACACGAGCATCGCCAGTTATTAGAGCTTGCTCAAAAAGCCGAAAAAATGGCAGACCGAGTCGAAACACTCGAAGCATTACTTGATCAAGAGTCGCCACAGTGGAGGCGTAAAGTATGAGTACCAAACGTGAATTATTAAGAGATCCGCAGCGCGGAAAAATAGCCGGCGTATGCGCTGGGCTAAGCGATTATTTTAATATGGAATTATGGTTAGTTCGTATTATATTTGTTAGTGCGGTATTACTAACTGGCGGCCCTTTATTTGTGGTAGCGTATATTGCAGCCTGGTTTATTTTAGATAAAAAAGAACCCACTAGCGCCTATAAAACAAATTCAACTAACTATGGCGATCCGCTAGAAGTGAAATTTAAAGTATGGCAAAAAGGCGAGCCACCGCGCCGCGCATTGCAAGACTTAAAAGAGCGTTTAACACGCGTAGATACGCGCCTACAAAATATAGAACGCTATGTTACTTCTACTGAATTTACGGTGAGCCGTGAAATTAACAAACTTTAAAGGATTTAATAGCACGGCAACTACACATTAAACAGTAAGTGAAGTGCTAAGTGCTAAACCATTATGAGTCGTACTTCATTTGCAAAAAAGACCTTTACCAGTATTAAAGGCAAAGCACAAAAAGCATTGCATCGAAGCTTAGATCAGCATGTAAAACTGGCTGTAACAGGTTTGAGTGGCAGCGGCAAAACAGCGTTTATTACCGCATTAGTTAAACACTTAACAAGCCAAGCCAGTGATAAAAACCTGCCTTTTTTTGATGTAATGCGCGAGCGCCGTCACATTGCCACTAAAGTAGTGCCGCAAGAGGCGCTTAAAGTGCCCACATTTAATTATACTCGAGCATTAAATGCGTTACTCCCCAGTGACGGCGAGCCAACATGGCCGCCTTCAACCGAGCGCATAAATACGCTGCGTTTAGCTATTAAGTATCAAAGTAACGCTGGGCTGCGTGGCCATTTTTCACCGCAATCAACACTTTATTTAGATATTATTGACTACCCCGGCGAGTGGTTGCTTGATTTACCTATGCTGGAGCAAAGTTATGCACAGTGGTGCGAGCTGCAATATCCGCTATTAACGCAGCATTTGCGGGTGCATACCTCAAGTGAGTTTTTAACAGCCGTTGAGCAACTCGACCTAAATGCGCCGGTAGATGAAAGCGCACTTGCGCATATTGCACAGCTTTATCAAAGCATGTTGGTAGGGCTTAAAAAAGACACTAAATTAGCTATGCTGCAACCTGGGCGCATGTTAATGCCAGGCGATTTACAAGGCGCGCCATTGCTATTGTTTTTTCCAGTATCGGGTGAGATAAATAGTAATAACCTAGTTGCAGGCTCTAACTTAGCGCATTTAATTAAACGCTTTAACGCCTATGTTAAAGAGGTTGTAAAGCCCTTTTATAACGAACACTTTCGCCATTTTGATCGCCAAATAGTGTTAGTGGATGTGCTTAGTGCCTTAAACGAAGGGCATGCAACCTTGCAAGAGCAAAGTAGTGTTATTAATCAGTTATTGGCGCACTTTAGTTATGGTGAATCGGGCTTTTTTAAACGCTTATTTAAACCTAATATAGATAAAATATTATTTGCCGCTAATAAATCAGATCATATAACCGCTAAGCATCATAAAGATTTAGCACTATTACTTGACTCATTAGTGCACGAGCAAAGCAATCATTTAAAGTTTGATGGTGTGCAAATAGAAACCATGGCTATGTCGTCAATTACCGCAACACAACCGCGCCAAGTAACCGACAAAGGCCAAACGCTAGACTGCGTTTATGGCAAGCCACTTAACGAGCCTGATTGGCTAACCTACTTACCGCCACAGCCGCCTAATAGAATGCTTAATAAAAGTGAATGGCCAGCGCAAGGGTTTGAGTTTTTATCGTTTTCGCCAATGCCAAGCCCAGATAAGCAGTTAAAACATATTCGATTAGATCATGTGATGCAGTACCTGTTAGGAGACAAGTTAGCATGAGTGAATCAAACCAAGAGTTTCAAGCAGGACGTCGTATAAATACCCAGAGTATGGAGCAAAACGAACCTGAATTGGCGCCTGCAAAAATAATTGAACATGGACAAAGTGATTACCAAGAAGATAATGACGAAGCGCTAGAGCCAGAAATTGACCTAGCGCCAGTATATAAAAAGTCAAAATGGCAAACGCTCAAAGGCATTTTTGTTGTTAGTTTTATAGTGCTGGTATTGCTAGAGTTTGCTTTTTCATTGGTACTGGCTTTTCAACAGTCGATTATTTTAGGCAGTATATATTTAACCGCTGTAGTGAGTGGGGTGTTGCTAATAGGGCGCTTATTATGGCGCGAATACCGAATGCTGCGCAGTTTAAAACGTAACCAGTTACATCGCCATGAAGCCGACAGGCTGTTAAATAGCGAGCAAGTAGGCGGCGCATTACCTTGGCTTGAAAAACTAAATAAACATCAGCAACTTGATAACTTTGAAACTTTTAAAAATCAAGTGGCAACGCATCACAGCGATAAAGAAATAATGACGCTGTACGCCAATAGTTTATTAATAACGCAAGATACCCAAGCTAAAAAGCTAATTAATCGCTTTGCAACCGAGTCGGCGTTACTAGTTGCGCTTAGCCCGCTGGCGCTGGTGGATATGATGGCTGTGCTGTGGCGTGGTACTAAGTTAATAGAGCAAATAGGAAAAATTTACGGGATTGGTTTTGGTTACGCAAGTCGCATAAAACTGTATCGCATGCTAATAAAGCAAGTAATGTTTGTGGGCAGTGCCGAGCTTATTTCTGATTTAGCTGCAACCGCGCTAAGCGCCGAGTTATTAGGTAAGCTTTCAGGGCGAGCAGCACAGGGCTTAAGTGCCGGTATATTTACCGCGCGCATTGGCTACAAAGCAATGGAACTAAGCCGCCCATTACCTCGGCTTGAAAATAAACGCAATTTATTAAAAAGTACGGTACAAAACATTGCTAGTAAAATTATTAGCCGTAAAAAGCCCGAGACAACGGAATGAGCAGTATTAAGAAATACTTGGCAATATTTATGTACAGCTAAAAGTATAAATATTGCACAAGTAGCCATCTGAGCATCCGGGATGCTTGTGCTTTGAATGCCCATACGTTTTGATTGAAGGCTAATACCCAATAACAATCAAAATAAGAGAGTATTCAATGAGCAAGCATCATATAAACACCCAATGTATTCACGGCCCGCAAAAAGCAAACGACCCTCACGGCGCACTCACTTCTCCTTTGTATCAAACCTCAACTTTTCATTTTGAAAATGCAGCGCAAGGTGCAGCACGTTTTGCTGGCGATGAGCCGGGCTATATTTATACCCGCCTAGGCAACCCAACAACTACTGAGCTTGAACAAAAAGTAGCGCAATTAGAGGGCTGTGAAGCGGCTGCAGCAACGGCAACTGGTATGGGGGCGGTATCGGCCTCAGTACTTAGCTTTTTATCGCAAGGGGATCATTTAATTGCATCGAGTGCTTTATATGGGTGTACCTTTGCGTTTTTCTCGCACATGTTGCCGCGCTGGGGAATAGAAGTCACCTTTGTTGATATGACCAACGAGGATGAACTACGCGCTGCAATTAAACCCAATTCAAAAATGATATTTGTAGAAACGCCCATTAACCCCACTATGGCGGTTATCGATTTAGCATTAATTGGCGCCGTTGCAAAGCAGCACAACTTAATTAGCGTGGTCGACAACACCTTTTTAACGCCATTACTACAATCACCTAAGCAGTACGGTATCGATATTATAGTACACAGTGCTACCAAATATTTAAACGGCCATGGCGATGTGGTAGCGGGCATTGTATGTGGATCTATGGAGCATATAACGCTAATAAAAATGACGGTGCTTAAAGACATTGGCGCCACTATAAGCCCGCACGATGCTTGGCTTATTAATAGAGGTTTAAAAACCCTCGCCATAAGAATTGAGCGCCACTGTATCAGCGCACAAACAATTGCCGAATACTTAGAAGCGCACCCACAAGTAAGTAAAGTTTACTATCCTGGGCTTAAATCGCACCCTGGATATAAATTTATTGGCAAACAAATGAAAGCGGCAGGCGGTGTTATTGCTTTTGAGCTAAAAGGTAGTTTGCAGCAGGGGGCACAATTCATTGATAGTATGCGGCTTTGTACAATTGCCGTAAGTTTAGGCGACGCTGAAACACTTATTCAACATCCAGCCTCTATGACCCATTCACCTTACACACCAGAGGAAAGACTCGCTGCAGGTATTAGCGATGGATTAATTAGGCTTTCGGTTGGACTTGAAGATGTTAACGATATTATTACTGATCTTCATCAGGCATTTACTCAAATAAATTAGAGTGTATTTAATTGTGTACGATATTTTGCATCTTTAAAGCTTGTAGTTGCTAGGTTGTTTTAAATTGTTTACTTGCGTGTAATTTTAAGTGTACAAGATGGCTGATCGTGGCTAATACAGATGTAGCCCAAGCTATTAAACTTTTGTTCACTTTTGCATAGTATGGCTGCAATCGGTATCCAAGTTACTTGGGTATCACCCTGACACCGGTTTCGGGTTAATCCCAAAGAAGGTACTAATGGCTAAAGCAAGTAAATACACCTCCAAAACACCAGATGAAAATGGCGTTATACATTGGAGCGATGAAGAAAATAAAATTTGGTCTGAGCTCGTAGCGCGCCAACTTGCGTGCATTGAAGGCAAAGCCTGTAACGAATATATGGAAGGTTTAAAAAAAATAAACCTGCCACACGATCGTATTCCGCAACTTAGTGAGTTAAACGAAGTACTGCTAGCCACTACCGGTTGGCAAGTAGCGCCAGTGCCGGCACTTATCGACTTTGATGAGTTTTTTCGGTTACTGGCCAATAAGCAATTTCCGGTGGCGACTTTTATTCGTAGCCGGGATGAGTTTGATTACCTACAAGAACCCGATGTGTTTCATGAAATATTTGGTCACTGCGCTATGCTTACTAACCCTGATTTTGCAGAGTTTACGCATAAATACGGAAAACTTGGCTACGCGGCAGAGAAAAAAGATCGTGTATACCTAGCGCGCATGTACTGGTTTACCGTTGAATTTGGTTTAATGCAAACCGATAATGGTTTGCGTATATACGGCGGTGGTATTTTATCAAGCCCAGGAGAAACCCAGTACGTATACTCAAGCACGCCAGAAATTACGCCAATGAGTGTATTAGATGTGCTGCGTACCCCGTACCGAATTGATATTATGCAACCGCAGTACTACACCATAAATTCGATTCATGATCTGTTTGATATATCGCAAATGGATATAATGGCTTTGGTTGAACAAGCAAAAGAACTTGGCTTGCACGACCCAAAATTTTCACCAAAAGAAAAATTAGCTAGTTAACTTTAATATAAAAAGTAACGCTAAAGATAAGGATTTAAAATGTCTTCATTAAGTGCACAAAAATGCGAAGCCTGTCATGCCGATGCGCCAAAAGTATCAGACGAAGAGCTAGCGCAATTAATTACCAAAATCCCTGATTGGGTACCTGAAGTACGCGATGGCATTATGCAGCTTGAGCGTGTTTACAAATTTAAAAACTTTAAACAAGCTATTGCGTTTACTAACAAAGTAGGCGACATGGCTGAAGACGAAGGCCATCACCCAGGTTTATTAACCGAGTGGGGCAAAGTAACAGTTACTTGGTGGAGCCATTCAATTAAGGGACTACACAAAAACGATTTTATTTGCGCCGCTAAAACAGATGACGTATTTAACGCGCTGTAATACCAAACTAATTGAGCAAACCAACAAAGGCACTTATTTTTAAGTGCCTTTTTGCTTTTTAGGGAAAATAAAAGGCCAAACACAGGGAGCTTAGGCTAGGAGGCCGATATGGATTATTTAGCCCTTAACTATGTGATGCAGATAAGGGCTAAATTGGGTTAGCGCAAATTATTTGTCGGTGTTTAGCATTTCGTCATGCTCAGTCATATCCCAAGGAAGCTCGCCTGGGCTGTTATCTAAAAAGTGCAAATAGTTTTCAAATTGGTCGAGAATATCTTTCACAATATCATCTTCGCTATAGCCAAAAATATCATACGACAAACCACCACGGCGCAAGTATACCTCTGCACGACAATACGTTTCAGTGTTATCTGTTTCAGGTTTTAGCTCAGAGTGAACAAAACTTGGCATTGCATGCTCTGTTAACCTTATGTCGTATACAAAGTCCATATGTTCATGGCGTAAAACAGTTAAGTGCGCGCGACATAAGTCGGCATCAAATACTACTTCAGCATGCCATTGTCGAGATTTTAATTCGGCTTGCACTTCTTTCATCGCTTTAGTCACTACTTGGTCAATAAAGTTATGTACTTTGCTTTTGTTTGGGTAGTCGATCATGGCTGCTAAACGGCGCTTCCAATGCGATAAATTTAAGTTTCTGCCGTTTAAAGTATGTGCTTGTAAACTGGTATCGCGATGCCCTTCAATTACAAGCGCACGCCATAGGCCAACAGTGGCAATTAGCATAATAATAGCAAAGGGTAATGCACTGGCTATTGTCATAGTTTGCAGTGCGCTGAGCCCGCCTGCTAGTAATAAAGCTGCAGCAACCGCACCTTCAAGAACCGCCCAAAATACCCGCTGCCATGCAGGAGTGTTTGCATTACCACCTGAAGCTAATGAATCAATAACGAGTGAGCCAGAGTCAGACGAGGTAACAAAGAAGGTGATAATTAAGAATACCGTTAATAGCGAAATAAAGAATGACCAAGGTAATACTTCAAATAATTGAAATAGCGCTACGGCATGGTTCGCTTGCACATCAGTAATTAAAGTGTCTAAGCCTTCATTCATGATTAAATTGAGAGCCGTATCACCAAATATCGAAAACCATAAAAATGTGAATATGGTGGGCACTAACATTACCCCAACAACAAATTGCCTGATGGTGCGACCACGGCTAATTTTTGCGATAAACATACCCACAAAAGGTGCCCAGGCAATTGTCCAGCCAAATATAAATAAGGTCCAGTTACCTATCCAGTCGCTGCGACTATAAGCTTGCAAGTTAAAGGTACGCTCAACAATACCGCTTAAGTAACTGCCAGTATTTTGTAAAAAAGATTCTAAAATATGAATGCTAGGACCAATAAAAAATACAAACATCATTAAAGATATTGCCAAGGTCATATTCAAAATAGATAAGCGCTTAACGCCTTTATCCATACCTGCTACCACAGAGATGGTTGCTGCTGCGGTTATAATAGCAATGGCTGATATTTGCACTGTGGTATTTATAGGAATGCTTGGCCATAAATAATGTAGGCCCGCATTTATTTGCGTTACCGATAACCCCAAGGTCGTGGCTATACCAAATAGAGTACCTAAAATAGCAAATATATCGACCGCGTGACCAATTGGGCCATAAATTCTATCGCCAATTAAAGGATATAACGCTGAGCGAATTGATAGGGGCAAACCATGACGAAAAGCAAAGTAGGCAAGTACTAAACCTACAATTCCGTATATTGCCCATATATGAAATCCCCAATGGAAAAATGCAATTTGCATTGCTTGTTTAGCAGCGTTAACTGTTTCTGCCGCACCCGAAGGTGGAGATGCATAATGCAGTACAGGCTCAGCAACACCAAAGTAGAGCAGTGCAACACCGTAGCCTGCAGAAAATAACATAGCAAACCACTCTGCAAAGCTATATTGCGGCTCTGAGTGATCGGGCCCTAGTTTTATGTTTCCCCAACTAGAGGCGGCAACAGAGACTATAAATACTAAAAATATAGCGACAGATAACATATAAAACCAGCCAAAGGTTTCTGTTATCCAAGTAAGGGCGATACTGAATGCTTTACCAGCAAGTTCAGGGTTACTGCTCGTACCTATCACTAAAAGGAGAATGATGAATACGGCAGGCAAAAATACGGGGAGTAAAATAGTTGAGCGTAAAGCTTTTGTTGTCATATTAGTCCTTAATATTTATTGCTAACTTTAATGTATGCTTAACTACCTTATTATATTCTGGGTGTGCTTGGCTAATTTAATTACTTTTAGCTACTTCAAGTAAAGTAAACTGGTCTAAGCATTATTTATTCAAAGTACCTTTTTGCTTTTTTATTACATATTTAATAGCATGGTTAAAACAATTAAAAAAACAGCCTTAATGACCCTATCTCGTTATCACCTTGCAGCGCTAATTATTACAGTGACCTTTATAGACTCGATGTTTATTCCGCCTGTATTTGGCATACAGTGGCACAGCCAAAAATTTACCTATGAGTTGTCTACTTACCTAGTTTGGATAAAGCTGATATTGGTAAGTATTGCTACTTATGTGTTGATAAAAAGCATTAGTAAAACAAGCAAACATACTGTTCAAGAAAAATTAGTTAGCTTGCTATTGTTTATAATGGCAGGGTTACAAATTGTAGCACTTGGGCTTACATGTATTTGGTATGCCATTGTTGGCAGTCAAGCGCAATTTTATCAGCAGCAGGAAAATATAGTAGCGTATACCAGCGATGTAGGTGCATTTGGCAGTGCGTATCATCACTTTGGTTATCAGTGTGTGGGTGAATATGGTTTTTATACATACATGCCAATAGCCACTATCGATTGGTTACGGGACATGTCATTTTATGAGAAAAACAATCAGCTAATTATTCGTTATTATGATTTTAAAACGAAAAATCAGCAGGTAAAACAAATAGACTTACATGGCTTGAGTTGTAATGGGTGATTGTAATACACAATGCCGGCTAAATAAAAAGCGCTAAACCCACAAGGGCTTAGCGCTTTTAAATATACAATTAAAGTTCAGCTAAAACACTTAACTTTAAAGTGTCGTTGGGTTTCGCTGCGCTCTACCCAACCTACTTAACTATTCATCATCAATTGAGCGAAGCAGGGCGTTGATGCCTACTTTTTCGCGTGTTTGCTGATCTACTTTTTTCACTATAATTGCAGCGTACAGGCTGTGGCTACCGTCTTTTGATGGTAGTGCGCCAGGGACTACTACTGCGCCTGCTGGTACGCGGCCGTAGTGAATTTCACCGGTTTCACGGTCATAAATACGGGTACTTTGGCTGATGTAAACGCCCATTGAAATTACCGCGCCTTCTTCAACAATTACACCTTCTACTATTTCAGAGCGTGCGCCAATAAAACAGTTGTCTTCGATGATGGTTGGGTTGGCTTGTAATGGCTCTAAAACGCCGCCTATGCCTACGCCACCCGATAAGTGTACGTTCTTACCAATTTGTGCACACGAGCCTACAGTAGCCCATGTATCAACCATGGTGCCGTCGTCAACGTATGCTCCAATGTTTACATACGATGGCATAAGTACCACGTTTTTACCTACAAAGCTGCCTTTACGCGCAACAGCATTAGGCACTACGCGCATGCCGCCTTGTTTAAATTGCTCCGGCGTGTAGTCGCTAAATTTAAGTGGTACTTTGTCGTAAAACTGATTTACGCCATCGTCCATTGCTTGGTTTTCGCGAATACGGAACGACAGTAAAACCGCTTTTTTAAGCCATTGATGTACTACCCATTCACCCGATATTTTTTCAGCAACGCGTGCTGCGCCACTGTCTAGCAGGTCAAGCGCGTCAATAATGGCTTGCTTTACTTCAACAGATACTGTGCTTGGGCTAATGCTATCGCGGTTATCCCAGGCGTTTTCGATCATCGTTTTTAAATCTGACATAGTGTCCTCTTATTCGGTTTCTGCGTTGAGTTTTTTACGCAATGCTTGATGAATTTTGGCTTGTTCTTCGTCTGTAAGTGCTTGGTACTCGTTATTAGAGACCACGAAGAAATCTTCTGCGCGCTGCCCCACTGTGGTAATACGCGCAGCGTGTATGTGTAATAAGTGTGCTTGAAAAACTTCGGCTATTTTAGTCAATAAACCGGGTATATCAATTGCTTGGATTTCAATTAGGCTGCGATCTTTACGCGGATGCGGGCGCAGCACAATTTTAGGTTTTATATTAAAGTCTTTAAAGCGTTGCGAGCGATTCTTTTTGAAGCGAATTTTTTTACGCGGCTCAAACAAGGCTTGCTCTAGGGCGCGTTTAATTGATTGTGCTCTGCCACTGGCAATTGGCTCGCCATTTACTTCTAAAATAACAAAGTTAAATAGTACGTAGCCATCTTTGGTGGTAAGTACTTGCGCGTGCTGTATTTGCGCCTTTTTAGAACCAATAACACTCACTAAGCGGGCAAATAAAGGCCCAGAGTAAGGGCTGTATACAAATACTTGGGTGCCACCGTGCATCGCTTTATTTGATACGATAACACTCGGTTGACTTAAATCTTCGCTATTAACTAAATGCTGGCTGTGCCATGAAATTTGCTGTTCGCTAAAAGCGGTAAAGTAATTGGCTTTAAAGCGGCTCCAAATTAAATCAATTTGGTCTTCCATGTAGCCTAAGTTGAGTAATCGCTGTTTAGCTTGATGCTTTTTGTCGCGAATTTGGTCGCGTTGATCCATTGGATTTTCAAGCCCTAAACGCAGTGCGTGTTGCGTATGTAAGTAAAGCTCACGCAGCAGGGTGTTTTTCCAATCGTTCCATAAATTGTCGTTGGTGGCACGTATATCGGCAACGGTTAAGCAATATAAATAATCAAGTTGGCGCTCTGTTTTTACTCGTGTGGCAAAGTCTTTAATAACTCCAGGGTCGTTTATATCTTTACGTTGTGCGGTAACCGACATAAGTAAATGATTACTAACCAGCCATGCGATTAGTTTACCATCGGCGACAGAAAAGGCATGTAACTTTGCAAAGGCTAGTGCGTCAACAGCGCCCAGCTCTGAGTGGTCGCCACCACGGCCTTTGGCTATGTCATGAAATATACCCGCTAAATAAAGTAGCTCAGGTTTATCCATACGAGTGACTATTTCACTACAAATAGGAAATTCGCTGACACCGGTTTTATCAAAGTACTGATAAATATTATTTATTAATCTGTGGGTGTGCTCATCTACTGTGTAGGCATGAAATAAGTCAAATTGCATTTGCCCAAATATGTTTCGCCACTGCGGTAAATAAGCAGCCAGCATGCCGTGTTTATGCATTAAGGTAAACGCACGGCCCATACCATTGGGGTGCTTTATAAGACGTAAAAAAGCTTCGCGACAGGCAGCGTAATCTTGTAAGTCGCCCAGTAAACGGCGGCGCACTTGGCGAATCGTGCGAATAGTGCTGGGATAAATGTGCGTTATTTCTGGGTTGTCGGCAATATGCTCAAATAACATAAAAAGCTGATCGCGCCTAAAAAATACCGATGGGCTTTTTACTTTAATTTGATTGCCAATACGCTCAAAATTGCGATCAAGCTCTTGAATAATAGGTTGATGGTGTTTTGGCGAAATACTTTGTTCAAAGTACGCCAGTAGCATCAGGTTTAGTTCGCGTACGCGGCTCATTATTCTAAACAAACGCTTCATCATGCGCTCAACTGACGATTTACCATCGCTACCAAACCCCAGAATTTCGGCGGCTTGCGGTTGGTGATCAAACAGTAAGCGGTTTTCTGAACGCCCAGCAGCCAAATGCAGCGCAAAACGAATATTCCATAAGTTTTCTAGGCACTCTGAAAGCTCTTGAAACTCTTCGTGAGTAAGGTAGCCATGGCTAATAAGCTCTTGTAGGGTTTCTGCTCTAAAGTGTTTTTTAGCAACCCAAATAATGGTTTGCAGATCGCGCAGGCCACCGGGGTTTTCTTTTATGTTAGGTTCGAGATTATACGCTGTGCCGTGGCATTTTCGGTGGCGTAAATGTTGCTCTTGTACTTTGGCTAAAAAAAACTCATTTGAGCGCCACACTGGCGTGTCAATTATGTGGTTTTTTAGCTTTTCAAATTCTATATGATTACCAAAAATAAGCCGGCTTTCTAATAAGCTGGTGGCAAAGGTAACGTCTTCACGTTTTTGCTCTATGGCTTGCGCTATAGTGCGAACACTGTGCCCAATCTCTAAATTGAGATCCCAAAGCATGGTAACAAACTGACCTATTTTTTCGCTGATTTCAGCGTTTGGTTGTTGTGTTACTAGTAGCAAAAAGTCGATGTCGGAATAGGGGTGTAACTCACCTCGTCCATAACCACCTACGGCTATAAGTGCTAGGTCGGGTTCGTGCGCTAAATCATAAACATGAAACAGTTTGATCAGCAAACGATCTATGAATTCAGCCCTGGCATTAATTAAATTACCAACCGGTTGTTTAGAAAACTCATTAAAAAGCCATTTATAAAAATAGCTAGAACAATCGCGATAATCACTAAGTTGCTCTGCGTCGCTAAGCAACTTTTTTACTTTGTTGGGTAATGCCACCGGGGCTGATTCCTTATTTATACGAGTTCATTTTGATAAATAAATAGCTATCAAGTTGAACGGGTATTTTAATGCTCAATGATCCTGTCGATTGTATCATCTGATCGTAGCGTTAAAATTTCAACACCATTTTCAGTTACTAACAAAGTATGTTCCCACTGGGCTGACAAGCTACGGTCACGTGTAACCACAGTCCAATCATCTTTAAGTAGTTTACATTGGCGTTTGCCCGCATTGACCATAGGCTCAATAGTTAAACACATGCCGGCTTTTAATACTTCGCCAGTACCTGCTTTGCCATAGTGCATTACTTGTGGCTCTTCGTGAAACCCTGCGCCAATACCATGGCCACAGTATTCACGAACAATTGAGTAGTTGAAGCTTTCAGCATATTTTTGAATTGCTTCGCCAATATCGCCTAAACGCACACCTGGTTTTACCATCTTAATGGCAATGTAGAGGCTTTCTTGTGTTACTTCTGCAAGGCGTTTACCTTGAATGTTAGGGGTACCAACATGGAACATTTTAGAAGTGTCGCCGTGGTAGCCATCTTTAATTATGGTAACGTCAATATTAATACTGTCGCCATCTTTTAATGGCTTTTCGTTTGGAATACCATGGCAAATAACATGGTTTACAGAGGTACAAACTGATTTTGGAAAACCATGATAATTTAATGGAGCAGGGATTGCTTGTTGCACATTAACAATATAATCATGACAAATTGTATTTAGCTCATCGGTGGTCACGCCCGGCACTACATATGGGCCGATCATTTCAAGTACATCTGCCGCTAAGCGCCCAGCTACGCGCATTTTCTCTATTTCTTCAGGGGTCTTAATAATAGCGCTCATTGAAGCTCCAAAGTTGAGTTTTTAACATTTATCGTCGCACAATTTTTGCACGCGATGTTGAGTATTTAATTTTAATATGGTATAAAGCGCGCCGTCTTTTTACAAATAAATTCTTTAATGATTTTTTGTATTTAAGGCAAACACAATTTTATTTTAACACACACACGTATCGTCACATACACTTGGGTGCATTAGAAGTTTAAATACTTCGGTGTTGGTGCTATGGGATATGTGGAGGCCTAACCCTAAACAACTATAGAGGATCTATAAAATGGCAAACGTTTCAATGCGCGATATGCTTCAAGCTGGTGTTCACTTTGGTCACCAAGCACGTTACTGGAACCCTAAGATGAAGCCTTTCATCTTCGGCACACGTAACCGTGTACATATCATCAACCTTGAGCAAACTGTACCAATGTTCAACACTGCACTTAAGTTTTTATCTGGTGCTGCTGCAAACAAAGGTAAAGTTCTTTTCGTTGGTACTAAGCGTGCAGCAAGCGAAGCAGTGAAAGAATCTGCAATCGCAAGCGACCAGTACTATGTAAACCACCGTTGGTTAGGTGGCATGTTGACTAACTGGAAAACAGTTCGTCAATCAATCAAGCGTCTTAAAGACCTTGAAATACAAAGCCAAGACGGTACTTTCGAGAAGTTAACTAAGAAAGAAACGTTAATGCTTAACCGCGAAATGGAAAAGCTTGAGAAGAGCCTTGGCGGAATCAAGAACATGGGCGGTCTTCCAGACGCGCTTTTCGTTATTGATGCTGACCACGAGCACATTGCTATCCGTGAAGCTAACAACCTAGGTATTCCGGTTGTTGCAATTGTTGATACTAACTCGAACCCAGATGGCGTTGATTTCATCGTACCTGGTAACGATGATGCTATCCGTGCGGTAAGTCTTTACACTAACGCTGTTGCAACTGCGATCACTGAAGGCCGTGAGAACACACTTGTTGCTCAAGCTGAAAAAGACGATTTCGTAGAAGCTGAGTAATTAGCTGTCTTCAAGTCTTCATCTTTTAAAGGTGAAGACTTGCTATTCTTGTAGAGCGGGTAACCCGCTTATCTAAACCTGATTCAGATTTGAGGAATTACTAATGGCTGTAACTACTGCCCTAGTTAAAGAATTACGCGAGCGTACTGGCGCTGGCATGATGGATTGTAAAAAAGCGTTAACTGAAACTGATGGCGACATCGAGTTAGCGATTGAAAACATGCGTAAAAGTGGCGCGGCTAAAGCAGCTAAAAAAGCAGGCAATATCGCTGCTGAAGGCGCTATCATTATCAAGAAAAATGGTAATGTTGCAGTGCTAGTTGAAGTTAACTGTCAAACAGACTTCGTAGCTAAAGACGTAAGCTTTTTAGCGTTTGCTGATAAAGTAGCAGAAGCTGCAATTGCAGACACTGTGACTATCGAAGACTTACAAGCTAAGTTTGAAGAAGCACGCGTTGAGCTAGTAACTAAAATTGGTGAAAACATTAACGTACGTCGTCTACAGTACATCACGGGTGAAAACCTAGTTGAGTACCGTCATGGTGATCGTATTGGTGTTGTTGTTGCTGGTGTTGCTGATGAAGAAACACTTAAGCACGTTGCAATGCACGTTGCTGCATCAAGCCCTGAGTACTTAACTCCTTCAGACGTTCCTGCTGATGTTGTAGCTAAAGAACAACAAGTACAAATCGAAATCGCGATGAATGAAGGCAAATCTGCTGAAATCGCTGAGAAGATGGTTGTTGGCCGCATGAAAAAATTCACTGGTGAGGTTTCTCTTACTGGTCAAGCTTTCATCATGGAACCTAAGAAAACTGTTGGCGAAATTCTTAAAGAGAAAAACGCAACAGTTACTAGCTTCGTACGTGTAGAAGTTGGTGAAGGTATCGAAAGAAAAGAAGAAGATTTTGCTGCTGAAGTTGCTGCACAAATCGCTGCTGCTAAAGCTAAATAAGATTAACTATTTGTGTAGGGAGTAAAAAAGACATGCAATTAATGTGTTATTTGCTTTTGCTTCACAGCTAGAAATTCTTTAAAATAACCGCGCTTTTATGTTTAACATAAGCGCGGTTATTTTTTATCCATTTTTTATAAAAGTTGGCCCCAATACTATGACTATCAATCGTAAACCTATTTTTAGACGCGTTCTTCTCAAATTAAGCGGTGAAGCTTTAATGGGAGATGAAGGCTTTGGCATCGACCCTAAAGTGTTAGACCGCATGGCTCAAGAAATTAAAGAGCTCGTAGAGCTCGACGTAGAAGTGGGTTTAGTTATTGGCGGTGGAAATTTTTTACGCGGTGGCTCGTTAGCAGAAGCAGGCATGAATCGTGTTGTTGGCGATCACATGGGTATGCTTGCAACCGTAATGAATGGTTTGGCAATGCGTGATGCGCTGCATCGTGCATTTGTAAACTGTCGTTTAATGTCGGCTATTCCACTTCATGGTATGTGTGATGCGTACAATTGGGCTGAAGCAATTAGTTTATTAAAAACGGGCCGCGTAGTTATTTTTGCAGCCGGTACGGGTAACCCATTTTTCACTACCGACTCAGCAGCCTGTTTACGTGGTATCGAAATTGAAGCCGATACGGTAATTAAAGCGACTAAAGTAGATGGCGTTTACAGTGATGACCCAGTTAAAAATCCAGATGCGACACTTTATCGTCATTTAAGTTACAATGAGATAATTGAGAAAGAATTGAAAGTAATGGATTTAGCGGCATTTACATTAGCACGCGATCATAATATGCCATTGAGCGTATTTAATATGAATAAATCAGGCGCATTAAAACGTGTTATTATGGGTGAAGAAGAGGGAACCCTTATTTCTTCACAAGCCTCAGATGAAGTAATTAAATAGATTAGGATTAAACTGTGATTAACGATATTCAAAAAGATGCGCAAGAGCGCATGCAAAAGAGTGTAGCAGCACTGGGCAGCCAGTTATCTAAGATTCGTACTGGTCGTGCTCATCCTGCATTGCTAGATGGTATTATGGTGTCGTATTATGGCTCGCCAACACCGTTAAACCAAGTTGCTAACGTAACAATTGAAGATTCACGTACACTGGCTATTGGTGTATTTGATAAGTCACTTGCGCAAGCGGTAGAAAAAGCAATAATGGCATCTGACTTAGGTTTAAACCCTATGTCAGCAGGTTCAGTGATTCGTGTACCATTGCCAGCATTGACTGAAGAACGTCGTAAAAACTTAATTAAAATTGTTCGTGGTGAAGTTGAAGGCGGTCGTGTTGCAGTACGTAACATTCGTCGTGACGCGAATGGCGATTTTAAAAACTTATTGAAAGATAAAGATATTTCTGAAGATGAAGCGCGTCAAGCTGAAGAAGCAATTCAAAAGATGACCGATAAATTCATTAAAGAAATGGATACTCAATTAGCAGCTAAAGAAGCTGAGTTGATGGAAATCTAAGAAACTAATACGCTGCACTTGGGGTAATAGATTGAACCTATTGCAAGTAAATTCAACGCAGTTAGCGTTAAAAATAGCCACTTGAAATAGATTTATTATCCCGAGTACAGGTTAAATTTATTAGTTTTGAAACGCCGGCTGGGGTATACTAGGCGGCGTTTTTTTATGGAATACTCAATATTTATGGTTCTAGATGCTGACACAATTTCACAGCAATGTTTACCTAAACATGTAGCTATCATCATGGATGGTAACGGGCGTTGGGCGCAAGCCAGAAATAGACCGCGTGTGTTTGGGCATAAAAAAGGTGTGGACGCAGTTCGTCAATCTGTACAGTTTTGTACTAAATTAGGGATACAATCGTTAACCTTATTTGCTTTTAGTAGTGAGAACTGGCGTCGACCTGAAGACGAAGTAAAAACGTTAATGGAGCTTTTTTTATTTGTACTTAGTAAAGAAGTTAAAAAGCTGCATAAAAACAATGTAAAACTGACCATTATTGGAGACTTATCGCGGTTTTCTGAAAGCTTACGCAGTAAAGTAGATACTGCTCAAAAGCTTACAGCAAATAATACCGGGCTGCATTTAAATGTTGCTGCAAATTACGGTGGACGTTGGGATATGGCTAATGCTGCTAAACAACTTGCAGAGCAAGTTGCACAGGGGCAATTAGACCCAGCCGATATTACAGAAGAGCGTATAGCACAGTACATGAGTATGGCAGATCAGGCCGAGCCTGATTTACTAATTCGTACTGGTGGCGATGTCAGAATTAGTAACTTTTTACTCTGGCAAGCAGCTTACGCTGAACTTTACTTTACCGACACACTGTGGCCTGATTTTAATGAAGCAGCATTTGCTGAGGCCATAGCGTGTTACGTTGCCAGAGAGCGACGATTTGGTTGTACGGGCGAACAAATAAAACAATTACTCGCTCAAACCTAAATAGAATAAGGGTCATAATTTTGTTAAAACAACGCATTCTAACCTCACTCGTGCTAGCACCATTAGCGCTTGCTTTGGTTTTTTACACCCCACTGACATTATTTAGTTATTTTGCGGGTGCAATTGTATTAATGGGCGCATGGGAATGGTCTGCTTTTATGGGGCTGTGCAATAAACTTAAGCGCAGCGCTTTTGTACTTTTAGTTGCCGCTTTGCTAGCGTTACTAAACCTGCACTGGCCAATCGAATCACTTTGGCAAGATGGCAAATTGGTAGGTGATGCAAATTACTTATTTACGCTGTCGTTTGCATGGTGGATTGTTGCTAGTTATTTAGTATGGCGCTACCCAGAAATGGCTAAAGCATGGAACGAAGGCATAGTAATGCGCGGTATTGCCGGATTACTAACGTTAGTGCCTTTATGGTTAGCCCTAAATACGCTGCGCAGTGCGCAATATACCGAATCTAGTCATTTTGGCTCTATGCTTATTTTAGTGGTTTTAGGAATCGTATGGAGCGCCGATATTGGTGCCTACTTTACAGGTAAAAGCTTTGGTAAGCGTAAGCTCATGCCAAAAGTAAGCCCAAATAAAACTATTGAAGGTTTAGCCGGCGGCGTTGTCGCTGCAGTTATATTTGTGCTTACATTTTGTCATTTTACCGACGTAGATTTAATTGTATGGCCAATTTACGCCATTATGACTGTGTTTATTGCCTTGTTTTCAGCGGTGGGTGATTTGCTTGAAAGCATGTTTAAACGCGAAGCAGGACTTAAAGACAGCGGTAATTGCTTGCCAGGACATGGCGGGATTTTAGATCGTATTGATAGCCTAACCGCAGCCGCACCTATGTTTGTAATGTGTTATGCGTGGACTTTGAGTTTATGAGTGAAAAGCAGCAACTGGTAATTCTAGGGGCTACAGGCTCTATTGGCCTTAATACCTTAGATGTTGTGGCAAGAAATACTCAGCAGTTTAGTGTTTTTGCATTAGCTGCTGGGAAAAATGCTAAAAAAATGGCTGAGCTATGCATTGCGCATCAGCCACGCTATGGCGTTATGGCAACACAAAGCGCTGCTAAGCAATTGTCGTTATATTTAAGTAATACGCCATGTAAAACGCAGATAATGCATGGTGAGCAGGCTATGAGCGAGCTGTGTGGGCATCCAGAGGTTGATGCTGTCATGTCGGCAATTGTCGGCGCTGCAGGGTTATTGCCGACGTTAAGCGCAGTAGAAGCCGGAAAAAAAGTACTGCTCGCCAATAAAGAATCTTTGGTAATGTCGGGTCAGTTGTTTATTGATAAAGTAAAACAACACAAAGCGACATTGCTACCAATAGACAGTGAACATAACGCTATTTTTCAATGTTTACCGTATTCTCTACAAAATGCGCAAGGCGATCAACACCTGCAATCTCATGGCGTAAGTAAAATATTACTTACCGGATCAGGCGGCCCATTTTTAACCCGTGATATAAATACCCTTAAAGATGTAACCATAGCAGAAGCCGTGGCGCACCCTAATTGGTCTATGGGACAAAAAATATCGGTAGATTCAGCCACCATGATGAACAAAGGGCTTGAGTTTATTGAAGCTAAATGGCTGTTTAACTGCGACCCGAGTGATATTGATGTGGTTATTCATCCACAGAGTATAATTCATTCTATGGTGCAATATCACGACGGCTCAATTTTAGCGCAAATGGGTAACCCTGATATGCGTACCCCAATTGCCCATGCATTAGCTTACCCTGAGCGTATAAATGCAGGGGTTAAGCCGTTAAACTTTTCAGATATTAGTGACTTTTCGTTCACTAAACCTGACTTTTCTCGTTACCCTAATTTACAACTAGCGATTGATGCGTGTAGCGCAGGGCAAGGCGCAACAACGACAGTGAATGCCGCAAACGAGATCGCGGTAAGTGCATTTTTAAATGGTGAAATTGGTTTTACCGATATATACACAATAAATGCACAGACTCTCGAAGCGGCCACGTACACCAATGTGCAAAGCTTAGATGAAATTTTAGAGTGCGATAGATTAGCGCGTTTAAGCGCATCGCAGTTTATAACAAAAGTGACGCATTAATATGTTCGATTTTTTTTGGAATCTCGGCTCATTTATTTTAGCGCTGGGCATTTTAGTTACAGTACATGAATACGGCCACTTTTGGGTGGCGCGTAAAGCCGGCGTTAAAGTGCTGCGCTTTTCTATCGGCTTTGGTAAACCATTGCTAAAATGGCGTGATAAATACGATACCGAGTACGTTATAGCAGCCATACCTTTGGGTGGTTATGTAAAAATGCTCGATGAGCGGGTTGATGAAGTACCTGCAAATCAGCGTCATTTATCGTTTAATGCTAAGTCGGTACAAGCGCGTATAGCGATTGTTGCTGCGGGGCCCGTTGCTAACTTTATATTTGCTATATTTGCACTTGCCGTTATGTATATGGTGGGTGTGCAATCAGTAAAACCTGTTGTTGGCAGTGTGGTTGAAGGCAGTCGTGCAGCGCAAGCGGGATTAATGCCGAGCCAACAAATTATTAAAATTGGTGATGATGAAATTACCACCTGGCAAGACGCAACCTTTGCGCTTATGTCGAGTTTAGGTGATAAAAGCGTTGCAGTAACTGTACGTAACGAAAACTATCAGCAGCAAACAAAAATGCTCAATTTAGACGGCTGGAAACTTGATCAGCAAGACGTGCCACCATTGAGCTCTCTAGGCATAGTACCATTTAGGCCACAAGCAACACTTAGTATTGCTGCGGTTACTAAAAGCTCTGCTGCAGAGCTGGCAGGGTTAAAAATAAATGATACTATTGTGGCTGTAAATGGCGAAACAATAAGCAATTGGCAGCAATTAGTTAATCTTATTACCCAATCGGCTAACAAATCATTACAATTTAGTGTAAAAAGACAAGACACTATAAAAATAATATCGGTAATACCTCAAGCTAGGGTTAACGCTCAGGGCATAGAGCAAGGCTTTTTAGGGGTTGCACCAATAGTAGAAAAATGGCCGCAAGGTTATATAGAAACTAGACATTATGGCCCGCTCGATAGTATTGTGCGAGGTAGTAAAGAAACGTGGCGATTAATTACCCTTAGCTTTGATATGATAGGTAATTTAATTTCAGGCCAGATTTCGGTTAAAAATTTAAGTGGCCCAGTAGGCATTGCCGTAGGCGCGGGGACTAGCGTAAGCTACGGTTTCGTTGCGTTTTTAAGCTTTTTAGCACTGATCAGTGTTAACTTGGGTGTATTTAATTTATTGCCCTTGCCAGTGCTTGATGGCGGACACTTAATGTATTACATAATTGAACTTTTTCGTAAAAAGCCAGTCTCTGAAAAGACACAAGAGTTTGGTTTTAAAGTGGGTGCGTTACTACTCATTTTTTTAACATGTTTCGCTTTGTTCAATGATGTATCGCGTTTGTCGTTTTAACGTGACAATGACTAATTAGAACCACGATTGTACAGCTCGTAAATTTACTTTTCGATGCTAAGCGGTAATACAGTTGTAAAGGATAAATATAATAAAATGGCTATAAAAAAACATTTGGTAGTTTCAAGTTTATTGGGTGCAAGCTTTGCAGCCCTAGGCCAAAACTCCTTTATTGTTGAAGATCTCAAAGTTGAAGGTTTACAGCGTGTAGCACTGGGTGCTGCATTAACGCATATTCCTATTAACGTGGGCGATAATGTTGATGAGTACACGATTTCAAAAACAATCAAGTCTCTCTACCGCTCAGGTCACTTTGACAATATAAAAGCGCTACGCGACGGTAATAACGTTGTTTTTAAAGTAACTGAACGCCCAACAATTAGCTTTATTGAGTTTGATGGCAATAAAGATATTAAAGATGAGCAGCTTAATCAGTCACTTGATCAGCAAAATATTCGCCAAGGCGAGCCACTAGATAAAACCGTTATTGATAATATAGAAAAAGGCTTAACTGAATTTTTCCATAGTATTGGTAAATACAACGCTAAAGTTGATATTAGTATCACTAAACTGCCGCGTAACCGGGTTAAACTTAAATTAAAATTTGATGAAGGTGATGCAGCATCAATTCGTCAAATTAACTTGGTAGGTAATGAACTTTTTTCTAATGAAGAGCTATTACAACTGGCTGAGTCGCAACAAGACTTACCTTGGTGGCAGTTTATGGGCAGCGACCGCTACCAAAAACAAACCATTGAAGGCGATTTAGAAAAAATTCGTAGCTTTTATTTAGACCGTGGTTACCTACGTTTTAACATAGACTCTACCCAAGTGTCGGTTAGCCCAGAGCGTGAGTCTGTATACGTTACAGCTAACTTAACAGAAGGGGTTAAATATAAAGTTAAAGGTTTTGACTTTATTGGTGACTTACTTGGTCGCGAAGACTTAATTAAAAGTGTTATTCCACTACGAGCGGGTGAGTTATATAACGGCTCAGTGGTTACCTCTTCAGAAGAATTTATAAAAAGCTACTTAGCGCGTTTTGGTTATGCCAATGCTGAAGTACGCACAATTCCGCAAATTGATGACGAAAATCAAGAAGTACAACTAACCTTATCGGTTAACCCTGGTAAGCGTGTTTATGTGCGCCGGATTATTGTTGGTGGTAACCAAAGTACTGCAGATGAAGTGCTACGCCGCGAAATGACACAGCTTGAAGGCGCATGGTTATCTAACCAAAGCTTAGAGCGTTCAAAATTACAAATTCAGCGTTTACCTTATATGGAAAAAGTTGATTTTAACGTTGTGCCAGTCCCAGGTGTTGATGACCAAGTAGATGTTGATTTTACGGTTAAAGAGCAGTCGGCTGGTAGCTTTAATGCCGGCTTAGCGTATGGCTCATACCTAGGCTTACAGTTTAATATTGGTGTAACAGAATCTAACTTTTTAGGTACTGGTAATCAAATAGGCTTTAATATTAATACCTCGCGTGGTTCTGAGCGTGTGAGCGTGTCTTATACCGACCCATACTTCACGCCAGATGGCGTATCGCAAGGTAGCAGTATTTTTTACAGTAACTACGATGCAAGTAAGTTTAGTTTGATCGACTATAAGTCGAAAAGCTATGGATTGGGGACTAATATAGGCTTCCCAATTGATGCGGTTAACCGCATTAACTTTGGTGTTCGTTGGATTCAAGAAGAGCTTTCAGATATTGCAGAGTACGAGCAAACGCGTGTACTGCGTGAAACCTTCTTAGACCAAGACAACCCAGATGCTGGTTTTGACTTTACTAAATATGAGTTAAGTGCTGGCTGGTCTCGCGTTACGGTAAACCGTGGTTTATTCCCAACAGCGGGCTCACGTCAAACGCTAAACTTAACAGCAACAACGCCGAATTCTGACTTAAAATACTTTAAGTTAAACTATGATTCGCGTTTTTACTGGCCAATATCGAACGACCATCGCTGGGTGTTCTCAACCCGTGCGGCGTTAGGTTACGGTAATGGTTATGGCTCAACTAACGGCTACGACCAAGTACTGCCATTCCAAGAATACTTCCGTATTACTGAAATGGAACTACGTGGTTTTGACCGAAATACAATTTTACCACGCGCAATTGCACGTATACCGCAATCAATTCCGGGTACACCTTTACCAGACGGCTCAACCACAGGTAATATAGGCGGCTCATCTGAATTTGATGTGCTAGTACCACAAGGTCGAATTGGTGGTAATGCTAAAGCGATAGCAGGTATGGAATTAATTGTACCTACACCGTTTTTAGATGAAGAAAATACCAGCTCAGTACGTACCAGTTTCTTTGTTGATGCTGCTAACGTATGGGATACCGAGTTTAACGTAGACCGTTACCAAAATTTAGCAGCCGATGAGCGAGCTAAATTAGATGATTACTCTGATCCAATGCGTTTTAGGGTTTCAACCGGTTTATCATTACAGTGGATCTCTCCAATGGGTCCAATGCTGATTAGTTTTGCGTATCCATTGCAAAAAGAAGAAGATGACGATACGAAGACCATCAGTTTTAATATTAGTAACAGCTTTTAAAGGAGTTTTTTGTGAATAAATTATTTAAATCAACGGCAGTAGCTGTTTTAGCAACACTTATGATGGGCACCTCGGTAAGTGCATTTGCACATAAAGTAGGTATTGTAGACATGCAAGAAATCTACAAGCAAATACCACAAATGGCTAAAATTGAGCAATCTCTACAAACTGAGTTTGCAGAGCGCCGTCAAGAGTTAGAAAAGCTACAAGGCGATATTCGCTTTGAAGCTGAAAAGTTCAAGCGTGAAAGTACCACTATGAGCCAAGCGCAAAAAGATAAACTGCGTGACAAAATTCAGGGTATGCAAAAAAACCTTGCTGAAGTAGGTCGTCCTCTTGAGCAAGAAATTAAAGCACGCCAAAACCAAGAGCTTGCAAAAGTGCAGGGTTTAATTATCAAAACAATTGAAGACATTGCTAAAGATGGCGACTTTGATGAAGTTAAAGTTAAAGATACAACTATTTACTTTAACCCTAAAAAAGTAACTGATCTTTCTAATAAAGTAGTTGCTGCAGTGAGTAAGAAATAATTAAGTTATGCAAAATTATACGCTTTCGCAAATAGCGGAACTTCTAAGCGCCGAGCTGCAAGGTGATGGCGCTTTAGAAATCACAAAAATAGCAACACTTGCACATGCCCGCTCAGGGCATATTGCATTTTTAGCGAATAAGAAATATCGCTCGCAACTTGAAGTGACTCAAGCCAGTGCTGTCATTGTTAGTGAAGCAGATGCTCCTTACTTTAACGGCAATAAACTAATAGTTGCAAATCCGTATGTAAGTTACGCCAAGCTTGCGCAATTAATGGATACGACGCCACGCTCTGCCGCAACAGGCATTCATCCAAGCGCGGTTGTTCACCCAAATGCGACAGTAAGTAAAAGTGCCGCTATTGGCGCTAATACGGTAATTGAAAGCAATGCAATAATTAACGATAACGTACAAATTGGTCCGAACAGTTTTATTGGTGAAGGTGTTAAAATAGGCTCAGGCACTAAGCTTTGGTCGAATGTAACTATTTATCATAATGTTGAAATTGGCTCAGATTGTTTGTTGCAAGCCAATAGCGTTATAGGTAGTGATGGTTTTGGTTATGCTAATGAGCGTGGGCAATGGATTAAAATTCCTCAGCTTGGCTCTGTTATTATTGGTGATAAAGTTGAAATTGGCGCAAGTACTACAATTGATCGTGGTGCACTTGACGATACTATTATCCATAGTAATGTAATTATTGATAACCAATGCCAAATAGCACATAACGTTGAAGTTAACTCAGGCACAGCTATTGCTGGTTGTACTGTACTTGCTGGTAGCGTCACCATAGGTAAAAACTGCCAAATTGGCGGCATGACAGCAATTAATGGTCACATGAGCGTCTGTGATGGTGTTATAATTACGGGTATGAGTATGGTGACAAAATCAATCACCGAGCCAGGTATCTATTCATCTGGTATACCTCATACTACAAACAAAGAATGGCGTAAATCAATCGCTCACTTGCGTAACCTTTCTGAAATGAAAAGCCGTATTAAAGCACTTGAGCAATTAAATAAGCCATAAACGTTGAACACTAATGAGGATGCTATTTTGGCAAACGAATTAAATAGCCTTGATATTCAAGAAATTTTAAGTTTATTACCGCATCGCTACCCGATGTTATTAGTTGATAGAGTAATTGACTTTACACCTGGAAAATCTTTGCATGCTATTAAAAATGTGACTATAAACGAACCCATTTTTACCGGGCATTTCCCAAATCAGCCAATTTTTCCGGGTGTATTAATATTAGAAGCCATGGCTCAAGCAACTGGGTTACTTGGCTTTAAAACGGTTGAAAACCGTAGCGAAAATGAATTGTATTTGTTTGCAGCTGTAGATAATGCACGTTTTAAAAAACCAGTACTTCCTGGTGATACTATGCATTTACATGTTGAGTTTTTAAAAGAACGTCGTAATTTATGGAAGTTTGCAGCAGAAGCAAAAGTCGATGGCAAGCTAGTATGTAGCGCCGAAATTATGTGTGCGAGAAGAGAGTTTTAATTGTGATTCATCCAACGGCAATAATCGAACCAGGCGCGACACTAGGCAGCAATGTTTCAGTGGGACCATATAGTTATATTGGCAATGATGTTGTCATTGGTGATAACTGTATTATTGAGTCTCATGTTGTAGTTAAAGGCCCATCAACTATCGGTTCTGGAAATCATATTTTTCAGTTTGCGTCGGTTGGTGAAGCATGCCAAGACAAAAAGTACAGCAACGAACCAACATCGCTCACTATTGGTGACAATAATATTATTCGTGAATGCGTTACAATTCACCGTGGCACAATTCAAGATCAGGGCGTAACCATTATAGGTAGTAATAACCTGTTTATGGCCTATACCCATGTTGCTCACGATGCAGTGATTGGCGATAATGTTATATTTGCTAATAACGCCAGTGTAGCAGGGCATGTACATATTGGTGACTGGGTTATTCTTGCGGGCAACTCAGGTATACATCAGTTTTGTAAGGTAGGCGCACATGCATTTGTAGGCATGTATTCAGCTATTAATAAAGATGTACCACCATTTGTTACCACTATAGGTATACCTGCAGGTCCAGTTGCAATTAATACTGAGGGCATGAAACGCCGTGGTTTTCAAAGCGATGAGATAATGGCTGTACGCCGTGCTTATAAAGTATTTTATCGTAAAAGCCTAGGTGTAGATGAAGCAATTGAGTCACTTAGCGAAGATGCGCAAAAGTATCCAGCAGTACAGTTAATGATAGATTTTGTTAAAAGCTCAGAGCGCGGTATCGTACGATAAACGCCTTTTAGCTTATATAAAAAACCACCTAAGAGTAATCGATGGTGGTTTTTTATTGCTTATTATTTATAATTATTAGTGAGTAATTCAGGATCAGCTCAGGCAAGTAGCTGTAGGCTAGTTGCTAATTATATCAATTACATCAGCTATTAAATGATACTTAAAAAACTCACTGTTACTTTTATTGCTATTATCCTTGCAGGTTGTAGTAGTCAACCACTTGTAAAATCAAGCTCAGGGGAGCTGACACAGCTTGGCAAAGCATCATTTTATGCCGATAAATACCAAGGAAGAACCACCGCAAATGGCGAACGCTTTGATCAGCAAGCAGCAACGGCAGCGCATCTTAAGCTGGCCTTTGGTACTAAAGTGAAAGTAACAAACCTAGCAAATAATAAGTCGGTAATAGTGAGAATTAACGACCGAGGTCCTTATATACGCGGGCGTATTATAGATTTATCGAGCAGTATGTTTAAAAAGATAGCCGACCCTAAAGTCGGCGTTATTGATGTGCAAGTTACCGTAATAGATAAAGCGAATTAAAAACGGATAGTAAGTGACGTGTAAGCAGGATCGCTAAGTAATTGCTGATGGGTGCCTTGTGCTATTACGCGCCCATCCTCTAACCAAATAATATTATCCATATGCTCAAGCAGGGCTGGATCATGAGTAATAGTAAGTACACTGGCGTTACTCATAACTTGCATAATGGCATGCATTACACTTTGTTTAGATTGATTATCTAGCCCTTCTGTTGGCTCATCAAGCACTAAAATAGCGGGGTTTTGCAATAAAGCCTGCGCAATCGCAATCCGCCTCGACTGACCTTGTGACACATTACGCCCACCGGTACCTAAGCGAGTATTTAACCCCGATTTTAACTCAGTAAACCACGGGCTAAGTTGTGCATGCGCTAGTGCATCTAGCATTTGCGCTTTAGTTGCATTAGGCGCTGCATAGCATAGGTTTTCTTTTAAAGTGCCATCAAAAATATGATGCTGTTGAGCCAAAATATTAATTAACCTTGCTCGGTTATCATTACTTAATAAATGCAAATCAACGCAGTTGCCTTGCTCACTCAAGGTAATATTGCCTTGTTGCAGTGGCCATAAACCGGTGAGTAAGTTAACTAAGGTGGTTTTACCGCTGCCGCTTCTACCAACAATGGCCACTTTTTGCTGCGGCTTTAGCTCAAAACTCACGTCATTTAATGCTGGGTGTTTATCGTAACAATAACTAATATTCTTAAGTGTTAGTGAGGGATTTTGCAAAGCCAAATTATTATTTATAGCGGCATCATATTGCGTATTAGCATTTACGGCTTTATCTTCAAGCGTAAATAAACGTTCAGCTGCTTTTAACACATTTGGTAATTCAATAAACGCATTTGGCAGGAGTAACACACTCTCAAAGCTGGCGAGCACAAATAGGCTTAGCATTGCCAGCTCAACATTAACCATGGCATTACTGTAAACCAGGGGCGCTATGGTCACAATACTTGCGATCATGGCCAGTTGTACAACTAATAAGCTTAAACCATCGGTATTAGCCAGCGCCTTGTGGCGAATAAAAAGTTGCTGATTATACTGCTCGCTTAAATCATCGCACTTAGCAATTTGCTGCTCCCGAGCTTGGTAAATACTTAGTTCTCTAAGGCCGGATAAAGTGTCGGAAAGCTCAGAGCGCAGCTGTGCACTTAACTGTGTTTCTTTGTGGCTGTTTTTATTTAATTTAGCGCTAAGAAAAGCGGGTAAAACGACGCCAATCAGAACAATGCCAGTAAAACAAATAAGTGCGACATCGGCGTTGTATGCCGACATAAACAGCATAATAATAGGCACGCTTAATAGCGCAACTAACATAGGTAATAATACGTTTAAGTAAAACTTATCTAGCGCGTCTACATCGTTTTGGAGCCGATTAACTAAATCGGCGCTGCGGCTCATTGCTAAGTCAACATTATTGAGTTTACTGAGGGTAGAGAACACACTAACGCGAATTTCACTTAGCATTAAAAAAGTAGCATTGTGAGTTACTAAGCGTTCTCCATACCGTGATGCGGTGCGTACAATCGCTAAAAAGCGAATAGTACCCGCAGGAGTAAAGTAATTCATTTGTGTACCGGCAAGACCGGCTGCTGCCATTGAGGCTAAAAACCAGCCCGATATAGCCAGTAACCCCACATTAGCAAGTACTGTAATAGTGGCTAAAAAGGTACCCAACAACATGGCTTTGTAGTGAGGCCGGCACAGTTTTAGTAAACGAATAAAGTTATGCATTAACTGCTCCTTGCTGGGCTGTTTGCAGTAAAGTGGCAAATTCACCAGCTTCAGCCGCTAAGCTATTAAAGCAACCTTGCTGAGCTATTTTGCCATTGTGCATTACAATAAGTTGCTCAGCATTTTTGACCGTATTGAGCCGATGGGCAATAACCAGCACTAAATTATGTTTTGCATAATCAGCTATAGCATGTTGAATAACTTGCTCTGTTTCGCTATCAAGGTGCGCGGTAGGCTCGTCAAGTACCAATATAGGTGCTTGTTTTATAAAAGCACGGGCAAGGGCAATACGTTGCTTTTGACCACCAGAAAGCCCCTCACCTTGCTCGCCAATTAAAGTATTAAAACCATCAGGCAGTGCCTTTATAAAATCCAAAGCACCTGCTTGCTTTGCTGCATGTTCAAGCTCTTGTAGTGTTGCATTAGGCTTAGCTAATTTAATATTGGCAGCAATAGTGTCGTAAAATAACGTGGCTGATTGCGGTATCCACGCAATGCGATTTTGTAATTGCCCAATATGTGCAGTACTTAAAATTTGCTTATTAATACTTATATGCTTAATTACCTCAGGGTGAAACCCTAATAAGCAATCAAATAGGGTACTTTTACCAGAGCCACTGGCACCAACAACGGCAATTAACCCTTTATTGGGGAGAGATAAGTTTATATTTTTTATTCCTTCGTCACTATTTGGGTAGGTAAAGCTAAGGTTATTAACAGTAATTGAGCTTATAGTGGCGCTAATTTTGTCTGTGGTGTGTTCACTTTGTTGCTCAGGCAATGGGGCATTTAAAATAATTAGCATGTCGGCGGCGGCACTTATACCTTGCAAGCGCGCATGATAGTGGCTGCCTAATTGACGCAGCGGCAAATAAAATTCAGGCGCTAACAGTAAAACTACAAAACCAGTGGCAAAATCAAGTGTGCCAAAAAACAATCTAAAACCAATAATAACTGCCACTAATGCCACACTAATGGTCGCTAAAAACTCCAATGCAAATGATGATAAAAAAGCAATTTTTAATACGCTAAGTGTTGCGTGTCTAAAGTCATCAGATATTTTAGCAATTTGTTTTAGCTCTAAGCGAGTTGCGTTAAATAGTTTAAGTTGGGTAAGCCCTTGTACGCGATCAAAAAAGTAATTCCCTAATACCGCCAGTTGTTGCCAGCGTTGTTGATTAAGCGCTTCGGCTTTTGAGCCCACTAAAATCATAAAAAAAGGAATGAGCGGGGCAGTTAATAAAAATATTAGCCCAGCTTTGTAATCTGTCGGAAAAATAACGATTAATATAGCCAGCGGAATAAGCGCACTGTAGGCAACGCCAGGTAGGTACTTAGCATAATAATCGTGTAGCGCTTCTACACCATTGTGCAATGTATTGAGGGTAGCACCTTGGCCATGTTGCTCTACATAGCTTGGCCCAAGTAGACTGAGCTTATTAAGTAGGGTTTGGCGCATTGCCGACTTTATTTTAAGTGCAGCATAAGCGCTAAAGCGTTCACTTAGTGCTAAAAATACCGCGCGAAGCAAAATAATACCGGCCAAAGGCCATAATAAGTAAGTGATTTCAGCCAAGCTTTGCTGTTCAAAAATTACATTATGAATAGCCTGAGCAAGTAAATAAGCCCCTGCAATCATGAGTAATGCGTTAACAGTACCCAGTGCAATGCTAAGCTTTAATAGCATTGCAGCGGGTTTACTTCGACGCTTTAAAAAAGCGCGCAAAGACTGCTGTTGCGCGCGATCAGGGCGGGTGTTAGTCGTCATTTTTAGTTGTGTTAGTCTCTTTTAATAAATCATGCATTACTTGCTCGTCATCAGCAATACTGTCTTTATTTTGCTGAAACTCATACCACATTACATTTATTACACCTAAGGTACAGGCTAAAAGTACACCTAAAATCCAAGCGAAATACCACATAGTTTAGTCTCCTTAGTAGCTACCGTGAGGGTTGTTTTCTATTTCTTCTACCGTAACGCGGCGCCACATTTTTACGTAACACCAGATGGTGTAAGATAAAATAATTGGCACAAAAATAACTACGGCAACAAACATAACGTTAAGCGTCATATGGCTCGACACCGCATCCCAAATAGTTAAACTAATATTTGGGTTATTACTCGATGGCATAATAAAGGGGAACAGTGATACGCCTGCCGTCATAATAATGCCTATTAACATTAAGCTTGTTGAAGCAAGCCCTAATGCGGGTTTATTTAATTTAGAGAACAACAATGCACTGAGTGCCATTGCAAACGCTAAAATAGGGAAGGTCATAGTCCAAGGGCGCTCACTGTAATTAGTTAGCCAAGCACCTTGCGCAGTTGTAACTACTTTTGCCAGTGGGTCGGCATGGCTTTGTGTATCCGGCATAGATACAATTTGATAACCCGTTAAATTAGCAACCCAAAAACCAGCTGCTGCAAATAGCACAATAAATAGAATAAGTGCATAACGACCATATTGCCCTGAGCGCTCTGCAACTAAGCTAGCAGTACGCAGTTGTAGCCACATACCTGCATGAGCTATTAACATAGTAATACTAATTACACCTACTAACAGTGCAAATGGGTTGAGTAGTGCAAAGAACGAACCTTGGTAACTTACTCGTAAAAAATTATCAATGCTAAAAGGCACACCTAAAAAGAGGTTACCAAAGGCCACACCAAATACTAATGCAGGAATGGCACTGCCAGCAAATAGGCCCCAGTCCCAGTTATTACGCCAGCGTTTTGAATCTACTTTACTGCGGTAATCAAACCCAAGTGGTCTAAAAAATAATGCAAACAATACCAGCATCATAGCAAAATAAAAGCCTGAAAAAGCCGCTGCATATACCATAGGCCACGCGGCAAATAGTGCACCACCGGCGGTAATAAACCATACTTGGTTGCCATCCCAATGCGGGCCAATAGTATTAATAACGGTGCGGCGCTCTGAATCAGTTTTACCCACTAGGCGCAGCAGCATAGCAACGCCCATATCCATGCCGTCGGTAATTGCAAAGCCAATTAGCAGTATGCCTATGATCAACCACCACAGCATTTTTAATGTTTCATAATCAAAAATCATGATTGCTCTCCTCTACCTTCAGTGGTGTTATTAGGTAGTTCAAAGTGATACTTACCGGTATGTAGTGAGCTTGGGCCTTGCTTAATAAAGCGTAGCATTAACCAACCTTCAACAATGGCTAAGCCGGTATAAAATACAATAAACCCAGTTAAGCTAATTAAAATATCGTTTACCGTTAGCGTAGAAGTTGCTAAAAAGGTTGGTAATATTTCAGAAATAGCCCAAGGCTGGCGACCATATTCAGCCACAATCCAACCAAATTCAATGGCTATCCACGGCAGTGGAATACTTAAAACAGTAGCCCATAACAGCCAACGTTTTTGCTCAATAACTCGCTGCGCGTTATAGTAAAAAGCAAGAATAAACACACCCAGCATTAATACGCCACAGCCAACCATAATACGAAAAGACCAAAACATTGGGCCCACTTTAGGAAAAGAGTCTTTAACTGCTTTTTGAATTTGCTCTTCTGTGGCATCTACTACATCAGATGTATAACGCTTCAGTAATAGGCCGTAGCCTAAATCGTCTTTTAGGGTGTTAAATTTAGCGACGTTTTCAGGCGTGTCATCACCAGCGCGCAGTTTTACTAGGTATTCGTACGCAATCATACCGTTACGAATTCGCACTTCGTGTTGTTTTTCTAGATCGTTAATACCGGTCACTTGCTCATCGAGCGAGCGAGTTGCAATAAGCCCTAATGCATACGGGATTTTTACAGCGCCGTGAGTTACCTGCTTTTCTGAATCTGGGAAACCTATAAGTGTAAACGCTGCTGGAGCTTCTTCGGTATGCCATTCTGCTTCAATGGTGGCCAGTTTTACTTTTTGCACTTCGCCTACTTCATAACCCGATTCATCGCCGAGCAAAATAACACAAAAAATAGAGGCTAAACCAAAGCCAGAGGCGACTGAAAACGAGCGTTTAGCAAAGGCTAAGTCGCGTCCTTTTAAAATATAATAACCACTAATACCGAGCACAAACATAGATGCAGCAACATAACCTGCAGATACGGTATGAATAAATTTAACCTGTGCTACAGGGTTAAATACCAGCTCTGCAAAGCTGGTCATTTCCATGCGCATGGTTTGGTAATTAAACTCGGCACCTACTGGGTTTTGCATCCAGCCGTTGGCAATTAAAATCCATAACGCCGACATGTTAGTACCAATTGCCATTAAAAAGGTAGCACCTAAGTGCTGGCGTTTAGAGAGCCGGTCCCAACCTAAAAAGAACATACCCACAAAAGTTGATTCTAAAAAGAATGCCATTAACCCTTCAATAGCAAGGGGAGCCCCAAAAACATCACCTACGTAATGGGAGTAATAAGACCAGTTGGTACCAAACTCAAACTCCATGGTAAGACCCGTAGCCACACCAATTGCAAAGTTAATACCAAACAATTTTCCCCAAAACTTAGTCATATCGCGATAAATTTCACGGCCGGTCATAACGTAAACCGATTCCATAATAACTAAGATCCAAGTCATACCTATGGTTAAAGGTACAAATAAGAAGTGAAAGAGGGCGGTAACAGCGAACTGCAATCGCGATAGATCCACAAAGGTTTCATCTATCATGTTTAGCTCCTAATATGTGATGTAGTTACAGCACAAAGCAATAATTTGACGGGTGCGTTGATTTTATAAGGTTTCAGTAATTACTGAAAGTTACATTAGTATTTACTTTTGACCATTTGAAGTCAACATTTATATTAGCAAAACGCAATATAAGCGGTTAGTGCTTAATCAGTATCAAAAGCATACAGTACCTGGGCTATTTTTAGCAAATTTAAGCACTTAGTTTTAAGCATTTAATCCAATACGAAAACGCGGTAAACTAGTTTCAATTAACGCCCAGAGCCTGTTAACCCATAAAGGCAAGCAGGCCCTAGTTTACGTGTGAAAAAATCAAATGAATAAAGATCAAAAACAACTACGAATTGGTATTGTGGCAGGTGAACTGTCGGGCGATATTTTAGGTGAAGGCTTAATTAAAGCACTTAAAAAGCATTTTCCCGATGCGATTTTTGAAGGTATAGCGGGCCCTAAAATGCAGGCGCAAGGCTGTAACACGCTTTACGACATGGATGAGTTGTCGGTAATGGGGTTGGTTGAAGTATTAGGGCGCCTACCGCGCTTGCTTAAAATACGTAAACAACTGGTGCAACATTTTATTGATAACCCACCTGATGTATTTATTGGCATAGATGCGCCCGATTTTAACTTGCGCGTAGAAAAACCCCTTAAAGACGCCGGAATTAAAACAGTACAATACGTAAGCCCCTCGGTTTGGGCATGGCGAGAAAAACGCATTCATACCATAAGTGCTGCTACTAACTTAGTGCTTGCATTATTACCGTTTGAAAAAGAATTTTACGACAAGCACCAAGTACCTTGTACATTTGTAGGGCACACATTAGCAGACGATATAGCGCTTGAGCACGACGACAGCAAAGCCCGCAAAGAGCTAGGTTTAAGCCCTGATGATAAAGTACTTGCCCTGCTACCTGGTAGTCGCGGCTCAGAAGTAGGCTTATTAAGCGAAACCTATATTAAAACAGCCGTGCAGTTACAAGCGCAAAACCCAGCACTTAAAATTGTGGTGCCATTGGTTAACGCCAAACGCAAAGCGCAGTTTACTGAAATTTTAAATGCTACTGCGCCAACGCTTAAAATTAGTTTGCTGGATGGGCAATCAAAACAAGCTATGCAAGCAGCCGATGCTATTTTATTAGCGTCGGGTACTGCCACGCTTGAGGGCATGCTGTATAAAAAGCCCATGGTAGTGGGTTATAAAATTAAACCACTGAGCTATTGGATTTTTAAAACCTTATTTACCTTTAATATAAAGTATTTTTCATTGCCGAATTTATTGGCCGATGAAGAACTCGTACCCGAGTTTTTGCAAAGTGAGTGCAATGTAGCTAATTTAACGCAAGCACTTACGCCTATGCTAAATACCGATAACCAAGCATTAAAAGCACGCTTTTTAGCGATCCACAAAAAAATTAGGTTAAATGCCAGCGAACAAGCAGCCAATGCTGTAGCGGAGTTAATAAATGCAAATTGAACGACCCAATGTAGCCCTTATTGCCGGTGTTGACGAAGTAGGGCGTGGCCCCCTTGTTGGCGACGTAGTTACTGCTGCCGTTATTTTAGATCCCTCAAAGCCTATTGCAGGTTTAGCAGATTCAAAAAAATTAACGGATAAAAAACGCCAAGCGCTTGCCATTGAAATTCAAGAAAAAGCATTGTGCTACGCGTATGGTCGTTGCAGCCCAACAGAGATTGATGAACTAAATATTCTGCACGCCACTATGCTTGCCATGACTCGCGCAGTAGAGGGGCTAAGCACGCAACCTGAATTTGTATTTATAGATGGCAACCGCCTACCTAAGTTAACCATGCCAGCGCAAGCAATAGTAAAAGGCGACAGCTTAGTAGCCGAAATTTCAGCCGCTTCTATTTTAGCTAAAGTAGCGCGCGACAACGAAATGGTAGAGCTAGATAAACGCCACCCAGAATATGGTTTTGCAGGGCATAAAGGCTATCCAACCAAAGCGCATTTTGCAGCACTTGAGCAATATGGCGCAATAAAGGAGCATCGTAAAAGCTTTAAACCAGTGCAACGTGTATTAGCGCAAGCCAAGGGTGAGGCGTAAACATGGCAGCTCCAGATTTTGTTCACTTAAGAGTTCACTCTGATTTTTCGATGGTTGATGGCCTTGCCAAAACCAAGCCAATTGTAGCCAAAGCACAAGAACTACAAATGCCGGCAATTGCTATTACCGACCAAATGAACTTATGTGGCTTAGTGCGTTTTTACGAAACAGCCCACAGCACAGGTATAAAACCTATAGTGGGTGCTGACTTTTGGCTACGCAGCCCTGAGTTTGAAAACGAGCCAAGCCGCATTACTATTTTAGCAAAAGACAATCAAGGTTATAAAAACCTCACTTTATTAATATCTAAAGCATATCAGCGCGGGCATGTATTTCATCGCCCGGTGATTGATCGTGATTGGCTAATAGAACTTAAAGCCGGGTTAATAATACTCTCTGGTGCAAAAGACGGTGATTTAGGTAAAGCGTTATTAAAAAATAATCCGAGTGTTATTGAATCGGTTGTTAGTTTTTATAAACAGCATTTTAGTGATAACTACTACCTTGAGCTGGTGCGAACTAATCGACCGCTTGAAGAAGATTACTTGCACATGGCGGTAGAGCTTGCTGCTAAAGAGCAATTACCCGTTGTGGCCACTAACGAAGTGGTGTTTTTAAAACCAGAAAACTTTGAAGCACACGAAATTCGCGTGGCTATTTTTGATGGTTATACACTGGATGATAAACGCCGCCCTAAACGATTTTCAGAAGAGCAATACTTAAAAACGCCAGAGCAAATGGCTGAGTTATTTAGCGACATTCCAGAGGCATTACAAAACACCGTAGAAATAGCCAAACGCTGTAATGTAACGGTGCAGCTTGGCACTTACTTTTTGCCAGATTATCCGACCGGCTCACTTAAAATTGAAGACTTTTTAGTTAAGGTGTCACAAGACGGTCTTGAAGAGCGATTGCAGTTTTTATTTCCTGATGAGCAAGAGCGTAAAGAAAAACGCGTTGAATACGATGAGCGTCTAGATATAGAGCTTGGTGTAATTAACGAAATGGGATTCCCAGGTTATTTCTTAATCGTAATGGAATTTATTCAGTGGAGCAAAGATAACAATATTCCAGTTGGCCCTGGGCGTGGGTCAGGTGCAGGATCACTGGTAGCCTACGCGCTTAAAATTACCGACCTTGATCCATTGGAATTTGACTTGCTGTTTGAGCGGTTTTTGAACCCAGAACGTATTTCAATGCCCGACTTCGACGTCGATTTTTGTATGGATAGGCGCGATGAGGTGATTGATCATGTATCGGCCTTGTATGGGCGTAACGCGGTATCGCAAATTATTACCTTTGGAACCATGGCGGCAAAAGCGGTAATACGCGATGTTGGCCGAGTGCTAGGTCACCCGTACGGTTTTGTTGATCGTATTTCAAAAATGATCCCAGGCGATCCTGGGATGACACTTGCCAAGGCATTTGATATAGAGCCACGCTTGCAAGAAGCCTACGATGGCGACAATGAAGTAAAAGATTTAATCGACATGTGTCGCATTCTTGAAGGGTGTACACGTAACGCCGGTAAGCATGCGGGTGGGGTAGTAATATCGCCCACCACAATTACCGACTTTGCTGCTCTTTATTGCGATGACGAAGGTAAGTTTCCGGTTACTCAGTTTGATAAAAACGATGTAGAAACTGCCGGTTTAGTTAAGTTTGACTTTTTAGGCTTACGAACGCTGACTATATTGCAGTGGGCGCTCGACATGACCAACGAGCGCTTAGCGCGCACCGGTAAAGAACCAGTAGATATTAATACTATTCCGTTGGATGATAAAAAGAGTATTGACTTACTACTGCGCGCCGAAACGACTGCGGTGTTTCAGCTAGAATCAAGGGGCATGAAAGACTTAGTAAGGCGCTTAAAGCCCGACAGCTTTGAAGATATGATTGCTTTAGTAGCCTTGTTTCGACCCGGTCCGCTGCAATCGGGCATGGTAGATAACTTTATCGACCGAAAATTAGGTCGCGAAGAAATCTCATACCCCGATGCGCAGTATCAGCACGAAAGCTTAAAACCTATTTTAGAGCCAACCTACGGCATTATTTTGTATCAAGAACAAGTAATGCAAATAGCCCAAGTATTAGCAGGCTATACACTAGGCGGCGCCGATATGCTGCGCCGTGCTATGGGTAAGAAAAAGCCCGAAGAAATGGCAAAACAGCGTTCAACATTTGAAGATGGTGCGCGAAATAACGGCATTGACGGCGAACTAGCAATTAAGATCTTCGATCTGGTAGAAAAGTTCGCAGGTTATGGTTTTAATAAATCGCACTCCGCTGCGTATGCATTAGTGTCGTATCAAACACTGTGGATGAAAACCCATCATCCAGCAGAGTTTATGGCTGCGGTAATGTCGGCCGATATGGATAATACCGACAAAATAGTTATTTTGGTGGATGAATGTGAAAACATGAAACTCACCTTGCTCCCGCCTGATGTTAATGCAGGCGAGTTCAAATTTACAGTAAACCTGCAAGGCGAAATTGTTTACGGTATTGGCGCTATTAAAGGAGTAGGTGAAGCACCTGTAGATGCAATTTTAGAAGCACGCGCTAAGGGCGGACCATTTAAAGATTTATTTGATTTTTGTGCCCGTGTTGATTTAAAACGCTTAAATAAACGTGTAACCGAAAAACTTATTTATTCAGGGGCACTTGATCAGCTAGGCCCTGAAAAAACTCAATCAGGGCGCGCCACGTTATTGGCAAGCTTAAAAAGTGCCATGCGCGCCGCCGATCAGCACAATAAAGCAGAGTTATTAGGGCAAAGTGATTTATTTGGCTTATTAGCCACTGAACCCGATGAAGTAGAGCAAGCCTTTATTAAAGCCACAGGACTCACCGATAACGAATGGCTCGATGGCGAAAAAGAAACCCTTGGTCTTTATTTAACCGGTCATCCAATAAATCAATATCGCCGCGAGCTAAAATATTATACCAGTGGTAAATTGGTCGATTTACAGCCTACTAATCGCGATGTAGTATCTACAGCTGCAGGGCTTGTAATTTCGGCCAGAGTGCTTATTAATAAAAAAGGAAATAGGTGGGCATTAATAACTTTAGATGACAAGAGCGCCCGCATTGATGTACGCTTATATTCAGATGAGTTTGAAAAATACCAAGATATGCTCCAAGTTAATAATATTTTGGTGATATCTGGACAGGTCAGCTTTGATAACTTCTCTGGTGGTATTACAATGACCGCCAGAGAAATAAACACCATTGCTCAAGCGCGTGAAAAACGTATTAAAGCGATTAAAATGACGCTGAACATGGTGCAAGTCGAGGCAGGTTTCTTCGATAAATTACAAAAAGTACTCGAACCATATAAAATGGGAACGTGTCCGATCAAGGTTTATTACCAACGCCCAGATGCATTGGCGCAATTAACCCTAGGGATCGAATGGTGTGTTACGCCAAGTGACGACTTAATTCATAAGTTATCGCTAATGGCAGCGCAAGATGTAGAACTAGAATTTAACTAATTAGGTAGTTTAGAGCATGAGCCTCAATTATCTTGATTTTGAGCTTCCGATTGCAGAATTAGAAGTGAAAATTGAAGAATTACAAAATGTAAGCCGCGCTGGCGAATTAGACCTTGAATTAGAAGAGGAAGTCAGCAAGCTAAAAGAGAAAAGCGACCGATTAAAAGAGAAAATATTCTCTGAACTTGGCGCTTGGCAAGTATCACAGCTGGCACGTCATCCGTTGCGTCCTTATACTCGAGATTATATCGAGCGTATTTTTACGGAGTTTGACGAGTTTGCAGGTGATCGTACTTTTGCTAATGATCCGGCAATTTTAGGTGGTATAGCGCGTTTAGATGGCGAACCAGTAATGGTTATTGGCCAACAAAAAGGCCGTGGTACCGCTGAAAAAATTAAACGTAACTTTGGTATGCCAAAGCCTGAAGGATACCGTAAAGCATTGCGCTTAATGGAAATGGCTGAGCGTTTTAAAATGCCAATTATGACCTTTATCGACACCCCTGGAGCTTATCCTGGTGTGGGTGCTGAAGAGCGTGGCCAGTCAGAAGCTATCGCCCGTAACCTTAAAGTAATGGCCTCTTTAAAAGTGCCAACTATTTGTACGGTTATTGGTGAAGGTGGATCGGGTGGTGCGTTAGCAATTGGTGTTGGCGATCGTGTTAACATGTTGCAATACAGTACTTACTCAGTAATTTCACCTGAAGGGTGTGCATCTATTTTATGGAAAAGCGCCGATAAAGCTCCACTTGCTGCTGAAGCTATGGGTGTAACTGCTAAGCGAGTTAAAGAGTTAGACCTAATTAACAACTTAGTAGATGAGCCATTAGGTGGAGCGCACCGTAATTATGATGCTATGGCACGTAATTTAAAAGTGCGATTAAAGCGTGACTTAGCCGACCTACAAGCACTTTCGCTTGAAGAGATGCTTGATCAGCGCTACAAACGCTTAATGTCGTTTGGTTATTGCTCTTAAATTCTTTTAATAATTAGCAATAAATATTTAAAAAAGCCGCTTATGCGGCTTTTTTGTTTTAAAATGGCTAAAATCAAGTACCTAAAACTTAGTATTTTAAAATTATTGGCTAAATTATCTGGAGCTCAGGTTAAATTAATGCACACATCGCTTATTTATCAACAAGTAAAACAATCATTGGGTCAATATATTGAGCAAGGTCATAGGGTGTTTACTGTGGCACTTTCTGGTGGCGTTGATTCTGTGGTGTTACTGCATTTAATGCATGCTTTACGAGTGCAGGATCCTGCACTGCAAGTTTCTGCTATTTATATACACCATGGTTTGAGCCAGTATGCCGACGACTGGCAGGTTTTTTGTCAAACCCTGTGCAATGAGCTAAATGTGCCATTTCAAACGGCTAAAGTAAATATAGAGCAGCAGTCACGCACGAGCCTAGAGGCGCAAGCGCGCGATGCTCGTTACCAAGCTTTAGATGAGCTAAGTCCACATGGCAGCATTATTTTACTTGGGCAACATTTAAACGACCAAATAGAAACCTTTTTACTGCGCTTAAAACGTGGCTCGGGTTTAAAAGGTTTAGGTGCAATGCAGCGCGAGCGCACTTTAACCAGCGGCCGATTATGTTTCAGGCCGCTGTTAGCGGTAAAACGCAGTGATATAGAAGCCTTTGCGGCGCAATATGCACTTAACCATGTTACCGATGATTCTAATACTGATGAGCGCTTTGAGCGTAACTTTATGCGCCAGCAAGTTGTGCCAATATTAGCAGCGCGCTTTAATGGTTTTGAACAATGTACCGCTCGCAGTATTAGTTTACTGCAGCAGCAACACGCTTTACTCAACGAATATACTCACATTGATTTAACGCAATGCGTTAATTCTCAGCAGGCGTTAAATATAAGTGCTATTGCCAAATTTACTCCTATTAGAACAGCCAATGTAGTACGTGCATGGCTAGAGCTATTTACTCATGTATTACCATCGCAAAAGCAGCTGGAGCAAATAATTAATCAGGCTATTGCAGCTAAAAGCGATGCACAAATGCTTATTGAGCTTAGTGATGGACAAATACGCCGCCATCAAGGGCATTTATATTTTGTTGTACCAAGTACGCAAATATTAAACAACACACTAATTACTCGCAGTGAGCTAAAGCTTGCCGATGGTCGCTTACTAAAAAAACACAGTGGCGTAGGAGTCAGAGCGCCAACTGCAGATGAGCAAGTAAGCGTGCGTTTTAATTGTAATAGTGCGCGCATCAAACCTTTAAAAAAACCAGGAAGTAATACACTCAAGCATTGGTTTAAAGATGCAAAAGTGGCTCCTTGGCTGCGTGCTAATGTGCCGTTAATTTTTTATAATGATGACCTAGTACAAGTGGTAGGCTATTTTATAAGTGCTAACCATAGTGATGAAAACGGTATTTATTGGGAGTGTAAATAATGAGTAAGGAGCCGCATGTAGGCTTATCGTTAGTAAATAAAGCACCACAAGGTATGCTAATTACAGCGGTTATTGCTGTGCTTGCTAATTATTTTTTAACGCTTGATGTAGTGACATTAGGCTGCGCTATAGCGGGTGGAATAGTGTGCGCTAGTATTTTACTGGCTTATTGGTTAGGTAAAGGTGGGCTGTTTTTTATTTTAGGAGTGAGTGTACCGCTGTTGTTAGTGTTATTTACGCCACTTGCTAGTATTGCTGCATTACTTAATTTACTCAGTGGTTTCTTTTTTGGTTTTTGCATTGCGTTGGTTATGTATAAATTTTTATCGGCAAAGTTGCTCCCTAAGTAGGTAGACTTATTAAAACTACTTAGGCAGCAATAAAAAGCCTAGCGGGGGAAGCTAGGCTTTTTATTTACAACAATATTAACCGCTGTACTTAATATGCTTTGGCGCAATTTCGTCCCGCTGCTTTGGCTTTATATAAACCCTTATCGGCTCGCGAAAAAACATCGTTTTCGGTGTCTTGGCTACTCGCTAAAGTAAAGCCAATACTGGTAGTAACTGAGTACTGCGCCATTATTTTTGAGTTTTTAACGCGTTGCATAATGCGCTCAGCTATTACTTTATTAGTAGTAAACTCAGGATCTTCAATGAGTATTGCAAATTCATCGCCACCAAATCTAAATACAGAGTCAGTGCCTCGAATAGAGCCATTAAGTACTAAGGCAAATTCTTTAAGTACATCGTCACCCACTTTATGACCAAAATTATCGTTTACTTGCTTAAAACTGTCTAAATCAAGCAACATTAAACTAAATGGGCGCTGGTAACGGCGGCAGTTTTCAAGCTTTTGCAGTAAGGTGTCATTAAATTGACTTCTATTGCTTAGTCCAGTTAATGCATCTTTTGTGGCAAGTTTTAATACCCGGTTATACATTATCGCATTACGTAAAGGGTAGAGCAGCGCACTATGAAAATATTGTAGTTTTTTTTCTATGGCCACACTCAGTGGGTATTTACTAAAGTATATTAATTGCCCTAAATTACTGTTCTCTACATTTAAATCAAAGGTATAAGAAAGCGTATCAATATCGCAATCAGGCGTTTGCACTGTACCTAGCGCAGACTTGAACTGTATACCTGAAAAATTTAGCAGTTGTTTTGCAAATTTTGCGTAAATAGCTAATATATCTTCGAGTATTAAACTGGTTTGTAATTTTGCAGCTAGCTCTTGCGTTGCTGCCGGTTCATTTTTACGATAATGCTCAGCCGAATACGGCAAAAACTCTCCGCGTCCAGCAATACGTTGTGTCAATATATGCACATTTTCCATTCAATTATTCCCCCGAGTATATGATCTTATAATACTAAGCGAATTTTATGCCACATTTAAAAACTGGCCGATAAATTGATGATTGCTATAGTTAAGCATGGCTGTTTTTATAAGTAACGAGGTAATATTTGCAAAATATTAATACTCAAATTTTTACTTTATTAGTCGCTGCTGTCTTATTTGTATGGATTTTTAAGCGCGTAGGGCTACCTCCTATATTGGCTTATTTAGCAACAGGGGTTTTAGCAGGTAGTCACAGTGTTGGCTGGATGACGCAAACTCACGAAATGGATTTAGTAGCTGAACTAGGTATAGTATTTTTATTATTTAGTTTGGGGCTCGAGTTTTCTATTTCGCGCCTAATGGCAATGCGCAATATAGTATTTGGCTTAGGATCATTGCAGGTTGTAGTAACCAGTACAGTGCTTATTGTGATTTTATATTGCTTAAACTTTAGTTTGCTCACCAGTTTTACAATTGGCGTTATTATGATGCTGTCCTCAACTGCTGTGGTTGTTAAGCTATTAAAAGAAAACGGAGAGTTAAATCAACGCCGTGGGCAGCTCGCCATTGGAGTGCTTTTATTGCAAGACATTGCGGTTGTGCCTTTACTGATTATTTTACCTTTATTAGCCGCTACCGGATCGCAAAGTATTAGCTGGGCGTTAGCAGTAGCACTCACTAAGGGGGCGTTTGTTTGTTTACTACTTTGGGCTATAGGTAAATGGATTTTGCCTAAAGTATTTAATGAAATTGCGTTAGTACGTACCGACGAGCTATTTATGCTTACCACTTTGCTGGTAGCTTTATTTGCTGCCTTACTCACCTACTCATTTGGTTTATCTATGGCACTGGGCGCTTTTTTAGCAGGCATGATGCTAGGAGAAAGCCATTACCGGCACCAGCTTGAAGCAGACATTAGGCCATTTAGAGATATTTTAATGGGGTTGTTTTTTGTCACTGTCGGCATGCAGCTCAATGTAATGTATGTGCTTAATAATAGCTTACTTATTATTGGCGCATTAGTTGGGTTATTAGTATTAAAAATAGCGGTAATGGCAATAAGTGCTCAGCTAATGGGCGAGCGAAAACAAGACGCGCTAGCATGTGCATTTATGCTATGGCAAATGGGGGAGTTTGGTTTTGTACTTATAGCGCTAGGCGCTCAGCATCAGTTACTAACTAATCAGCAAGTATCGTTTTTAATTGCTTTAGGGGTGCTTTCTATGGCGCTTACGCCCTTTTTAATTGATAAAACACCTTTTATTTTAAAGCGTATTGGCGTGCTAGATCGTGCAAGCCAAGCGTGGGAAAGTGAACCTAAAAGCAGCACACTGTATAGTGATCATGTCATTATTTGTGGCTTTTCACGGGTGGGGCAAACGGTTGCACGTTTTTTAAAACCAGAAGCCATTGATTATATAGCAATAGAAAGTAATCCAATTTTAGTTCAAGAAGGTAAAGCGGCTGGTGAGCCTATATTATTTGGCCATGTTAAACAAAAAGATATTTTAAAATGTGCGGGAGTAGAGCGAGCACGTTTAGTCATTATTACCTTTACTGAGTTTGAGCAAACGCAAATAGTAATAGATGCAATCAAGCAAGTTGCCCTAGAGGTAAAAATACTAATAAGAACCAAAGACGACAGTCAGCTGGAGCGTTTAAAAGAACTGGGGGTTACCGAAGTTGTGCCAGAAACCCTTGAAGCTAGCTTAATGTTGGTTTCGCATGTTTTGTCTATGTCGGGGGTACCAATGAGCCGTATTATTCGCCGTGTTAGCACCGAAAGGCATAACCGTTATCAATTATTGCAACGCTTTTTTACCGGTGAGTACCTTGATGTAGACGAAGACGCGCATGAACGCCTTGAATACTTGCATGTAATAGCGCTACCCGATAAAGCTTTTGCGGTTAATAAAAGTATTGCGGCGCTTAATTTAGCAAAACGAAAAGTGTCTATAAAAGCACTGCGCCGACAAAATAATGAAATAGAGAACCCATCAGCTCACACTATATTACTAGCCAACGATATTTTAATACTGCAAGGTAAACCAAGGCGCGTAGAGCGAGTAGAGCATTATTTATTTGATGGTATTGAGTAAGTTACTTAGATGATGCAGGGCGAGCATGCATCAGCGCCCTAATCTAGCTCTAAAAACTTACGTATTTCAGGCAGCTTTTTCATGCCATCCTCATAACCAATTTGTATTAAATGTTGAGTATAACGTTTTTCAAATAATAAATAGCTGGTTAAACTCGATTGCGAATGTTTTTTAACCCCTATGATCCTAAGCAACACTTTAATTGCCCATGGCATATCGTCGTAGTACTGCGCGGCAATAGCATTAAAGTTTTGTGATGGGTTGATCACGCAGGTTTCTATGCGCTTAAGTTCTTGGTGTTTATCGCGAGCTGGCAGCAAGCCTAAGGTGCGGTTAATTCGCTCTAGCCGTTCTAAGTCAGATTGCATAGTGTCGGTAAACACGCTGTCGAGTAAATGCCCTGCAACCGAAGACAGCCCAGGGTAATGAGCAGAGTAACCCACAGGGTGTAACTCTTTAGGCTGCTCAACACCAATAATGAATATTTTTTCAGCGCCTAAATGTATTGATGGGCTTAGAGGCGATAACTGATGTATAGAGCCATCACCAAAGTAATGGTTATAAATATTTACACTAGGAAACACCATAGGAATGGCGCTCGAAGCCATTAAATGCTCAACATTAATACGCGTAGCGCGGCCCTCACGTTTAGCGCGTTGCCATGGTAGGCGTGTATTAGATTGATAAAACGCCACCGAATCACCAGTAGTATAACTAGAGGCGGTAATCGAAAGCGCTTCTAAGTAATTGTGATGTAAATTGCGTTCAATGCGATGTAAATCTAATATTTCGTTTAATAATTTACGCAGTGGCCGATTGTTTAATAAACTCGCAGGCGGATGATTTATATGTTCTGACTGAAAACTGGTTAAAATATTACGAGTAATATGACCAAATACACTTAAAAAATCACTTTTATACACCATAGAAGTAGAAAAGTTCTTCCATACAGACTCGAGCTTTCTAACTGCTAAGTGCGCGCAGGAGGCATAGCAAGCTAGCGCCGCAGAGTTTATAGCCCCAGCAGATGTACCATTTATTACTCTAAATGGCAGAGGCGCTGTTCTAGGCATGCTATGAGCTAATGCTTTAAGTACGCCTACTTGATAAGCAGCGCGTGCGCCACCCCCTGTTAATAGAAGGGCAACTTTGGGTTTGTTAGGATCAACTTGCTTGATTTTCATATAAGGGACTAAACTGTTCTACGTCTTTACTTTATTTATTTACTTTAAGTCTTTAAGCTAGAAGAATCAAAGGATACCTTAGCTGCTTTTAATATTATTTACTGTAAGCTATGAATTAAACTCATTTAGAATACTCTAAGTGATATTGCATTTTAATTTTAATGGAGTTCGTATGTCAGATAAACCATCAGCGTCAGATGTTCAAAAACGTCCACCTAATAACAATCTACTTTTTGCCATTATTATTTTAGTGGTACTCGTATGCGCCGCTGCATTTGTATTGCTTAAGCCAAGCAACGAGGCAGAAGTGCTTACTGAGGTTGAGCCAGCACCAGTAGAGCAGCCTATGATGGAGTTAAAGCCAGAGAATGATCCTGTTTTAGATGTTCCATCAGTATTGCCAGATAAACCACAAGATTATGAAATGCCAGCGCAGCGTGATGCCGAGCCAGCAGCCGTGCAATTACCACCACTTGATGAAAGTGATGCAGTCGTTGTGGCAAAAATGGATGAATACTTAAGTGATTCGGTAATGGAGCTAATGATTACCGATGATGTTATTCGCCGTGGTGTCGTGTTTGTTGATAATTTAGCAAAGGGCAAAGTTGCTACAAAACATACACCAGTAATAAAGCCAGAAGAAAAATTTAGTGTCACAGAAGGTGATATTTTAACTATCGATCCTAATAGTTATGAACGTTACACCCCGTATGTAAAAATATTTACTAGTATGAGCGCCGCCCAAGCCGTGCGTTTATTTGAAGAATATAAACCGCTTATTAATAATGCCTATACAGAAATTGGTTACGGCGATAATGAGTTTACGCAAACGCTTGAAGATGCAATCGACTTATTACTCGATACACCAGAGCCAGAAGGTAACTTACCATTACTGCGCGATTCAGTAACCTACCAATATGCATTTGCAGAGTGGGAGCAATTACCCGCTGCACAAAAACAGCTTTTACGTATGGGCCCAGAGAACATGAAAAAAGTAAAAGCGGCACTGCGTAATATTAAAGCGCAGTTAGAGAGCAAATAGTAAACATAAAACAGTTTAAAAGGCCGCGATTGTATATGAAGTATGCAATCGCACTTTCTTTTTCGATTATCCCTTGAATAACGTAGCAAAAGTAGAGATAATCCCTCCCGCGCCAACCAAGGCCCTCAATGGTAGTCTTATTGGTCCTCTCGCAACACTAGCAGGCGAACCTGGTCAGGCCCGGAAGGGAGCAGCCACAGTTTGTGACGTGTGTGCCGAGATGTGGCTGGTAAGACTGCCACCCAAATTCCTCATTTGGGTGTATAAACTAATTACTTATAATTAAGCCAATTTTTAAACTACATTTTATTCAATTTATTTCTCTCTCATTATTCTACTTTTTTCCAATTTTAATCCCATACTTTAAATACTCACTTAAAACTTACGCTATATCAGCATATTAAATTTATATAAATGTTCGTACATTAAAGTAAATTACTACCATCAAGGCACTTTATTCTGTGTTTGCGTAACTTAATTTAGTAAATGCGACCTAAGTCTAGATTGCGAAGTGCGCTGTAATACTTAAAATAACGCCAAATTAAAAAGGGGCTCAGTAGTATGCAGTTAGAACGTATCCGCAATAGCAATCTGCACCAAAAAGTAATGTCAGCAGAACAAGCTAGCCAATTTATTAAAGATGGAATGACAGTAGGCATGAGTGGCTTTACTCGTGCCGGTGAAGCTAAAGCCGTGCCAAGAGCACTGGTTGAGCGTGTTAAAAATAACCCAATGAAAATAAACCTAATGACCGGTGCGTCGTTAGGTAATGATTTAGATAAACTACTTACAGAAGCGGGTGTGCTAGCCCGCCGTATGCCTTTTCAAGTAGATAGCACATTACGTAAAGCGATTAATAACGGCGAAGTAATGTTTATTGATCAGCATTTATCAGAAACCGTTGAGCAGTTGCGTAATCATCAATTAACTATGCCTGATGTGGCGGTTATTGAAGCGGTAGCCATTACTGAAGAAGGCCATATTGTGCCTACTACTTCGGTAGGAAACTCTGCAAGCTTTGCTATTTTTGCTAAAGAAGTGATTATTGAAATAAATATGTTGCACAGCCCTGAACTTGAAGGCTTGCATGACATATATATTCCTTCGTATCGCCCTGTGCGCCAACCAATTCCTTTAACTAAAGTAGATGATCGTATTGGTAGCACGGCTATTCCAATTGATCCTGCTAAAATTGTTGGCATTGTTTTTACTAATCAGAGCGATTCGTTTTCAACAGTTACCGACCCTGACGTAGATACAGCGGCTATTGCCAGCCACTTAGTGAGCTTTTTTAAAGAAGAAGTAGCACAAAAGCGTATGGCAGAAAACCTAGGGCCATTACAAGCAGGTATTGGTAATATTGCTAACGCGGTAATGATGGGATTGTTAGATTCTGATTTTGAAGATTTAACAATGTACTCAGAAGTATTACAAGATTCGACCTTTGATTTAATTGATGCCGGTAAACTTAAATTTGCTTCAGGCAGTTCAATTGTTTTATCAGAGCGTTGTAATGCAAAAGTATTTAATAACCTATCAGAATATAAAGATAAGTTAGTGTTACGTCCTCAAGAAGTGTCGAATCACCCTGAAATAGTACGCCGTTTAGGGATCATTGCCATTAATACTGCGCTTGAGTTTGATATGTACGGTAACGTAAACTCAACCCATGTTTGTGGTACTCGCATGATGAATGGTATTGGCGGCTCGGGTGACTTTGCACGTAATGCGCATTTAGCGATATTTGTTACTAAGTCGATTGCTAAAGATGGCGCTATTTCGAGTGTAGTACCTATGGTAAGCCACGTTGACCATAACGAACATGACGTTGATATATTAGTAACCGAGCAAGGCTTAGCCGATTTACGCGGCTTAGCGCCACGTGAACGTGCTGTACAAGTTATTAAGCACTGTGTGCACCCAGATTACCGTGACGCCATGCTAGATTACTATGAGCGCGCTTGTAAGCGAGGCGGACACACACCTCATTTATTAGAAGAAGCGTTTAGCTGGCATATTCGCCTTGAAGAGCAAGGCAGTATGAAAAAAGCTTAATAAATATAATCCCAAATTGCACCAATCCATACAGTTAATCTGTTTTGGGTTTAATTAAACGCTCCTTTTAGGGGCGTTTTTTTAGCGCTACTCTACACAATTAATTAGCCACTTAGTCTTGAGTATTAAAAGGCCTAAATTCGGATAATAAGTGCTGGCTAATTACCTTTAAGTAATCCATTAACACCTGGTATTAATGGGTTACTTAAACAGCCTCTAAAATCAAACTTAAGTAAGCTTTTTAGTTAGCCACATACCGCCTAGCACGGCCGCAAAAAACAGCAAAAATTCCATTTTAAGAGACACTAATTGAACCAAGCCCGGGCCTGGGCATATGCCACTTAAACCCCAGCCTAAACCAAAGAGTATTGAGCCAGTAATTAAGCGCGCATCAACTTTTTTTAAATCACTTAAATTAAATGATCCTGAAAGGAGTGGCTTCTCTTTTTTTGCAACCCATAACCACGTAAGCATCATTATTAGCATGGCAACAGCCATCACTATAATTAAGCTTCCATCCCATTGGTTTCCAAAGGTAAGAAAGTTAATTACTTTAGCGGGGTTTGTCATACCGCTAATAATAAGCCCTAAGCCAAATATAAAGCCTATAACAACCATCATAATTGCTTTCATTATTTATCCTACCAGGTTTGCTGTAATAAAGGCGACGAGCATAAATGTACACGTTGCAACCCAAGAGCGGGTAGAAAAACGCGACATGCCGCACACGCCATGGCCACTTGTACATCCATTAGCTAAAGTTGTACCTACGCCAACTAAAAGCCCCGCAACAATAATAAGCCAAGGCGACAACTGTAATTCGGCTTCTAATAAAGAAGGGGCAAATACTCTTACAGCTACACCTGCTAACAACAACCCTAAAATAAAGTATAACTGCCAACGAGAGCCCGAATTTGCTTTAGCAAATACAGACTTAACAATGCCCGATATGCCTGCAATTTTTCCGTATAAAACCAGTAATAACGTACACGCTATACCTATTAATGCACCTCCTATTGCAGCCGACACTGGGGTGAATTCTGTTACCATTTTTTAAATTTCCCAAACAATAGAAACACCTAAACCGGTTTGTTTCATTTCGATTGATACTTGCTGATTTGGCGCTAAGTAGTTAGCACCCGTTACTTTTTTTGCAGGCGAATAAAAAGCCATAGCGTTTAATTGTACCTTGTTGGTAAAAGAATGGCTAAAGCCCGTTGTAAAATGCCACTCTTGAACGCCCGGCGCTAAAATATTTAATATAACTTGGGACGAAGGAATAGGTTGCTCGGTGTAAGACACCCCAAAACGAATTTTTTGTTGCGGTGTACGCTGCCACTGATAACCAAGCTTATAAATAGTCATATCGTTCCAGCCAAATCCAGCGCCGGCGTTAGCTCCTAAAGGCGCTGACATTAAGTTATTGATTGGATTTGCAATACTTTTTACTTCGCTGTAATTGATTTTTTGCCAATCAAATACCACCTGATTACTAGGTGTAAGCTGATAAGCTGCACCAAGTTGAAACGAACTTGGCAGATCAAATCCGCCTTGCTCTGCAAACAAACCTTTATAGCTATCAAACTCTTCCATCGACACTGCTGAGCGGTAACTTGCGCCTAAACTAAGCGATGAGTTAATTGCATGGCTTATACCTAATTGAACACCAAACCCTGTACTTGTATCTGTGCCATTATTAGTAAGCGCTTCTGGTGATTGCGAAAAAGGAGCAAAGTTTTCAAGCCCTTGTGCTTCAAACTGTTGCACCACGTAAATGGGGGATACACCAAGGCGTGTTTGTTCATTCAACTTATAGCTTAAGGTTGGGCTAATAAAGAGTTGCTTTAAATCAACGCCTGCCGTACCAGCGTAAAAGGTGCCTTCAGGAGCGGACTCTGCGCCGTACTCGGTATTCATACCGCCGTTGCCATACACTAATAAACCAATATTTACTTTTTCATTTAATTGATGACCAATAGCAAATTCTGGAATTGCAAACACGGTGTTGTCGCTTTTTTGTGTTTTTGCTGCAAGATAAAATGCGCCAGGGTAAAAAGTATCTACTTTTGATGTAGTGTATTTTCGCTCAGGAGAAAAAAGCTCTAAGCCCAGAGATAGCTGTGTTCCGTTTGGTAAAAAGGTTGCTGGATTATTAGCGCCAGACATTAGCTCTTCTGACAGCGCTACACCTGCGCCAGCCATACCTTTGTGGGTCATGCCATAGCCGTGAGTAAAATAACCATTCGTAGCAAATGTACTAAATGAGCCCAACGCGCACGTTAAAGCTAAGCCTGATATTAACTGTTTTTTCATTTTGGTAGACACATAAAGTTGGAATTGGCGGACAATAGCTAACTTTTGATATTCTAAAAAGGAATTTAAATAGATTACTTATAATAAAAGGTAATAGAACAATGGCTATAAAAGTTAAAATAAATGAGTATAGATTGCTATTTAACCTTTAGGTTATTTAAATCGCCATTATTAAATGGCGCTATTGTGTGCAAAGGCAAAGCGGCGACTAATATCACCGCTTTTAAAAATCACATAGATTCGAGCGTTTTACCGCGCGTTTCTTTAATATATTTAACAACAAAAAATAGGCTTATAAGTGCCGATAACGCATAAAATCCGTAAGCACCGGCAAGGCCTATATTGGCAAGCATAATAGGGAAGGTCATAGTAATTGCAAAGTTAGCAATCTACTGCGCACTGGCGGCCACAGCAAGGGCTGCAGCATCATAATTAGCGTAAGAAATAATATTATTAGCACTATTAATGGTGCTAAATCTTATCCTAATTAACGCCTGATAACTCAAAGCATTACTGATTACAACTTTAAGATTGAATAATAAGCATAAATGCTAGATACTGTTTTTATATACAGCTATGGCAATGTTATGAAAAAAGAATTACCAGCAAAATACTATTTAGCGCATTTTAGAGAGCTTATTGAGTTTGTAACAAGTAAATGTATGCATTTACTTGAGCCCAAGCACAGCGAATTTATTAATAAAATTAATCAGCTTGATGAGCAAAGCCAGTGTATGTTGGCGCGCGTGTATTCGCGCAAACCCTATTTAGTACAAGCGCAGTCCCTCACTTATGAAGAAATAACCTCGCCGCATCAGGCTATTTATACGCTAAAAAAAGCAGGTGTTTTATTTGAGCCGAACGAGCAGCATTATTCACAGCTTTTGGCGCACTTAACCAAACCTGCTTTACTAGAGTTACTAAGTAATTACGACGAACAAATAAGCTATAAAAAGAGCGCCGCTAAAGGCGCGCTGGTGGATATTGCCCGTGAGTTTTTTAAAAGCTGCCCGCACGAGCTTGCACCGCTTTATAGCCAGTATGTAATTAATAACCGCAGCGATTATTATGAGTATTTTGAGTTTTTATTTGCAGGTAAACTAAGCAGTGGTGATGTGAATCATCAAAACCGTTTTGTAATGCGAGACTTAGGTTTAACCGCTACGCGTGAAGGGCATAGCGAGAGCTTATCGCGCTTTGAAACGAAGGCCGAGGCGCAATCAAACTATTTATTAAACCGTTACCGATTAGCATTTAAAAATATAACCGATGAGAGCGATTACGTTGCTTTAGCGCCGCAGGTTCTAGTGCAAGCTGCACATGGTGCAATAGCCATTGCATTAAAAAATAAATTATTAGTTAGGCTTTATAGGCAGCTAAAAACAGTTGATAGCGAACTTGCTTTTAGCTTACTTGAAGGGTGCGTGGATGATAGCGAAGCACACGAAATTCAAATAAGAGAGCAATACAGGCTTGGTAATAAACAGTGGGTAAAAGCACGCTTAGAAGCCATTATTGAAAATCCGCTAACGGATGATTTACTGTACTTTGCTGACGACTTTTTAATGCGTAAATTTAATAAGCAAACGCGTTCGCGTTTAAGCACTATGCTTGCTGACACTCAGTGCGTACTCGAAATTGACGAATTATACCGAGGTGAAGTAGAGCAAGGCGTAAACGATTATTACACTGGCCAAGGTATGCAGGTATTTAATACCGAAAACACATTGTGGCAAAGTTTGTTTGGTTTAGTATTTTGGCACGAATTATTTATTGATACCCCTTATCCGCCATGCAATGAGTTTGATATTTATCCGCAAGTATTAAGGCTTGGTAATTTTTATGCAGCGCAACCAGCGCAAATAAATGAGCGCTTAGCACAGTGCCAAACACCTCAGGCATTACTTAAATTAGTATGTAAAAATGCAGCGCAATACTTTGATCAACCTAACGGTTTATTTAAATGGCATAACGAGTTATTACAACCACTAGAAGCGCTGATTTTAAATAGCCCAATTGAGGCGTTAATTACTCACTTAACTAATATGAGTAAACATTATTTACAGCTAAAAGACGGCTACCCCGACTTAATGGTTATCCATAACGGCAAAGTACATTTTGAAGAAGTAAAAGCCCCAGGCGACAAGCTAAGGCGAAATCAATTAACGACTATAGATAACTTAAAGAGCAGTGGTTTTGAGGTACATATAGCCGTTGTTAAATGGTTTATAGATCCCAACCGCATTTACAGCGTAGTTGATTTAGAAACGACAGGCGCATTAAAAGGCGGTAACAAAATAACCGAAATTGGCTTAGTTAAAGTACAGCATGGCAAAGTAATCGATACCTGGACTACTTTAGTTAACCCACAGCGACATATACCTGGGTTTATCACGTCGTTAACCGGTATTAGCGATAGCATGGTAAGTAATGCGCCAGTATTTGCAGATATAGTAAAACCTTTAATGGCTAAATTAGCGGGAAGCATTTTTGTTGCGCACAATGTTAACTTTGACTACGGGTTTATTAAAAAAGAATGCGAAATGGCAAAGGTGCCTTTTAAAATGCCCAAGTTGTGCACTGTGGTGGAATCGCGTAAAGCCTTTGCGGGCTTAAAGTCGTACTCGTTGGGTAATTTGTCAAAGCACTTTAATTTAAACTTAACCAGCCATCACCGAGCGCTTGCCGATGCAACCGCCACAGCGCAGTTGTTACTGTTAATTCAAAAATCACAAAGCTAGCTTATTACTCTGCTTTTTTTCGAAGTCGATTTTTACTATTTCGAGTGCTTTAAGTACTTCATCAGGAGCAACGTCGTGTTGCTCTAGTAGCATAATTAAATCGACTGCGAGTTTTATATGGGTTGGTGCTTGTTGTAGATTATTGCTCATGCTGGGGTTTCTTTTTTGCAATTTGGCTAATTGCTACATCAATGGCTGTTTGCACCCGCTGTTGCATATGCATACGCTCTGTTTGTGATAAATAATAGGCCATATCTACGTCGGAGCGAATATAGCGCGCAGGCAGTTGATTTAAAACAGTACAGCAAAAATCGGCCATTACATCATCAGTATACTGTTCATTAAGTTTGCGATTAATTATTTCTTCTAAAACAAATTTTTCATAAAAGTTATGTATATCTTCGTGTAATTGCATATTCCACTCGCTCGTTTTTAATCCATTTAATTGAGTTTATACCAAGGAACAGTATAAATCGAGGGGGATAGCTTTACAGCTATTTATTACGGTTAATTAGTTAACGGCTTGATTGGCATTGTGAAACATACTTAAAGTGTTTAGCGAAGTTGTTGTTTTTCTACACGTTGTATTTTTTCTTCGGTGGCCGAAATCGCTTTTCTACAGCGCCCTAAGCGTGCATGCGTTGTTAATATTTCCATATTTAGCTTTTGTGCTTTAGCCGGGGTTGCTTTATCCATTTGCATTTTGCGCTCTTCAATCATTAACAATAATCGGCGTTCAAACTCGTGATTTTGTTTAAGTTCGTCATAAAGCTCATGAGAAGATTGTATTACTTGTTGCACGGCTTGTTTATAAACGGCTTGTTTGGGGCGTGGTTTATAGTGACTTTTATTTTCTTTTATCCAAATAGGGGTTGATTTAATAACATTAAAAACAGCTTGTACTTGTGTTGCTATACGCTCAAGTGCATAAGTGTATGCATGGCGATGCTCACTTGGTGGTAAAGACGATACTTCGTCTTCTATTTCGGTTACATAGTCGGCTAGGTTCATACTTTTAGTACTAAAAACAGCACGGTCAAATAAGCTTGGTTGCGCTTGCATATAACGGTTTTTAGAAAACAGTTTGGCTTTATCAAATTGCTCGGCTTGCTGCTTTAAGGTTGCAACTTGTTGGCGTAGTTTATCAAAAGCGGGTGAGTGCATATTAAAAGTAAGCCTCGTAAATAAGTTTTAGTGCTAATAATATAACCATAGTATTAAATACTGGGCGAATAAACTTGCTGCCAAAGCGTATTGCTGAATGCGCGCCAAACCATGCGCCTAGCATGATAAAAAAGCCCATAGTAATACCCAGTAAAAAGTTAACATGGCCTAATGCTACAAAAGTAATAAGTGAAATAAAGTTAGACACAAAGTTCATTGATCGCGATAAACCACAATTTAGCAGTAGGTTCATTTTATATAGCATGCCGTTTGAGGCGGTCCAAAAGGTGCCTGTACCTGGTCCTGCTAAGCCATCAAAAAAACCTAAGCTTAAGCCTTGCAGCCACTGCTTTATTTTCATTGTTTGGGTAAGCTTAGGTAGCTCACTTCCCTCTGTGGTACTTAAACTACCAAACAAGCTATAACAGGCTACAACAATTATAATTATAGGTAATAATTTATTTAAGAAGTCGATACTTAAATGATCAACTATTAAAGTGCCTATTAATGCGCCAATGGCGGTGGCAAAAATAGAGGCTAGCCAAAACTTAGGGTTAAATAAGTCTTTTTTATAATAAGTATAACTTGCAGTTAAAGAGCCAAAGCTTGCGGCTAATTTATTTGTGCCAAGCGTTAAATGCGGTGGTAAGCCTGCTGTTAATAAAGCAGGAACCGTTAACATACCACCACCACCGGCGATGGCGTCAATAAAACCTGCGGCAAGTGCAACGGCACATAAAATAGCCCAGGTTGTTGGATCGAGTGCAAGTTCAAACATTATTAATAATCTATCTGTCTTTTAAAAGGAGGTAAGGTGTCGAGCATTGCTTTGCCGTATCGCTTAGTGATCAAGCGCCTATCGAGAATAGTAATACAGCCAGCATCGCTTTCTTTACGCAGCAGTCTACCACAGCTTTGTACCAATTTCTTTGCCGCATCGGGAACGGTTATTGATAAAAAAGGATTGCCGCCTTTACTTTGTACAAACTCGGCTTGCGCTTCTTCAATTGGCGAGGTGGGTACGGCAAAAGGGATTTTTGTAATTATTAGATTCTCTAGGTATTTACCTGGCAAATCAAGGCCTTCTGATAGGCTTTGGGTGCCAAATAAAATACTACCTTTGCCTTCATCAATATTTTTAGTATGTAATTTAAGCATTGCCTCACGCGACATTTCGCCTTGTACTAATAAGTTAAAACCTTTTGTTCTAAGAAACTTTGATACATGGTCCATTTGCCAATAAGAAGCAAACAATACTAGGTTGGCTTTTTTGGTCTCTAAATACTCAGGTAGAGTATTGGCTAAGTGATCGCTAAATGCTTTATCGGTTGGTTCAATTTTAGAAACCGGAATACGCAAAGTTGCTTGATTAGGGTAGTCGAAAGGCGAGGGCACTTTAATAAATTTAACGCCTTCCTCTTTGGCCAGGCCTGTTTCGTAAGCAAAATGATCAAACGAGCCTAAAGCACTTAATGTAGCCGAGCATAAAACTGCGCCCGCGCACTCGCTCCATAGCTTGTCTTTTAAGTAGTAACCTACTTCAATAGGGCAGTCGCTTAATAAATGGTCATGGTGGTTTTTATACTCAAGGCGCTTTATCCATCTAGCATGCGGTGTACCTTCACCTTTATTTGCATAGCTAAACCACAGCTTATTTAATTGCTCTAAACGATTTATGTATTGCCCGCTCTCGCCTAAAATAGGGTCGGCTACGTAGGGTTTTATATCGCCGTCGCTTACATCTTGGGTTAGCGTGTCATGCATTTTACTTAAGCAGCGCAGTGCATCTTGCGTGGCTTCGCTTATATCTTTGGCTTTACTGTGTAGTGACTGTGGAATTTCGCCATTTTCGAACCTGTAAGTATCATCTTTTGAATATTCAAAGTCAGCATTATCGAGAATGTCGCGTACTACTTTTAAATCTTTGTTGGCGTCGTTAATGCTATCGCAAAGCTTAAAGTTTTGTCCTATCGCCTTTTGACCCACTATTACTTTAGCCATTTTGCCGCTAAATTTAGTGAGCTTATCGAGCCACTCTATAGTGCCTTTTATTGTCGCCGCCGCTGATGAAAAGTCGCGAGTGATGTGTGCTAAGTGGTGTGCTTCATCAATTACATAAATAGTGTTGTCGGGTTCGGGTAAAATTTTACCCCCGCCTAAGTCTAAATCTGCAAGCAATAAAGAGTGGTTGATCACCAGTACATCCATTTGCATTAATTGCTGGCGGGCAAGCTGAAACGGGCAGGTTTGATGCGCTTTCATTTGGCGCTGGCACGAATGTTTATCGCAGGCTATTAATCCCCATACTTTATCGGGAACCGTGTCGGCCCAGCTATCTCTGTCGCCTTGCCATTTTTTAGTTGTATAAGCGGTGTAAAGATCATTTAAACATTTGGTTTCCATTACGCTTAAAGGGGAGCTAAGCGTAGGCATAAATTCCATTTGTGTTTGACTATCACCGTTAACCGCATTGTGTAGTTTATGAGCGCAAATATATCGCTGGCGACCTTTTACTAAATCAAACTTAAAACTAAGCCCTGAATGCTTTTTAAAAAAAGGTAACTCTTTGGCTATTAACTGCTCTTGCAGCGCAACTGTGGCGGTTGAAATAACTAATTTCTTTTTTTGTGCTAGCGCAAGTGGCAAAGCGCCTAAACAATATGCCAGAGACTTGCCCGTGCCTGTACCTGCTTCTATAACGCAAATACGTTGTTTTTTGTGATATTCCCCCGCAAGCGTTTTTGCTATTTCGGCAACTAAGTAATTTTGGCTGCTACGCGGGCGGTAATCACTTAGGTTATTAGCCACATGCTGATGTACTTGCCTAATAGTTTTTTTTAGTGAGCTCGATAGCATGTGATGATTACCTAAAGTATGTATATAATTACAGTGTATATATTAAGTGGGATCGGACATTGACACAAGCAATCTATCAGGGCTTTATTTTATCAAGGCAACAATACTCGTCTAAAAACAGGCAGGGCCTTACTTTGTGTTATTGGTTAAGCTCTGAGTATGGGCCTATAAAGGTGGTTGTTGAAAACCAGCAAGCCGTATTTTTTATTGCGCAACAACAACTTCCTCTTGCACAAACGTTATTAGCCAAAGCCAAAATAAAGGTAAGTTTTAAAGCGGTTAATATGCGCCACTTTAGTGGTGTTGACTGCACAGCCTGCTATTTTAACGACAGTAGTAGCCTTTATAAAGCAAGAGCCCAGCTTGAGGAGCAAATAAATATATACGAAGGGGATATTCGCCACAGCGACCGATTTTTAATGGAGCGCTTTATTAAAGGCGGAGTGTGGGTAACTGGAGAGGCGCTACAAAAAAATGGCTTTATCGAAATTACTCAAGCAAAACTAAAAGCTAATCCAAACTATACGCCACAGCTCGCGTCGCTTTCATTAGATATAGAATGTAACGCAGAAGGCGTGTTGTTCTCTGTTGGATTAGTTGGTAATGGCCTAGATTGCGTATTAATGATTGGTGAGCCACAGCCTCACAGTAACGCATTTAGTATTGACTGGTGCGTTGATGAAATAAACTTACTGCAAAAATTGCAGTGCTACATCACTAGTAACGATCCGGATGTGATTGTGGGTTGGAATGTAATTGAATTTGATTTTAGCGTACTTAACGCCCGCGCAGAGGCATTAGGACTGGTGCTTAATTTAGGTAGAGAGCAACAACCTTTAACAATTAGAACGGGTCATTACACCCGGCTTACTTTACCTGGGCGCAGCGTAATAGATGGTATAGATACACTAAAAAATGCCACTTATCATTTTGATAGTTATTCGTTAGCTAATATTTCTCATAAAGTGCTGGGCGAGTCTAAGTTAATTCAAGCTGATAATCGCCTTAGCGAAATTATTCGTCAATTTAATCACGACAAGCTCGCACTTGCCGCTTATAACCGCCAAGACTGTATATTAGTAAACAGAATTTTTGTTAAGTTAAAGCTATTTGAATTTGCCATAGTAAGAACGCAACTTACAGGGCTTGAACTAGAACGTATGGGCGGCTCGGTAGCTGCATTTACCAACCTATATTTACCCTTATTACATCGCAGTGGCTATGTTGCACCTAATTTAGGCGATCATGGCTTATCGTTTGAAAGCCCTGGCGGTTATGTAATGGAGTCGACTCCTGGTTTATATAAAAATGTATTAGTGCTCGACTTTAAAAGCTTGTATCCGTCAATTATGCGCACTTTTTGTATTGATCCATTAGGCCTTATAGAAGGGCTAAACTCTCCCGAAAGTGCGGTAGCAGGGTTTAACGATGCACTTTTTTCACGCGAGCTGCATCACTTACCTAAATTAATTAAGCACTTAACCCGTACTCGCCAAAAAGCTAAAGACACCAACCAGCCAATGCTTTCTCAGGCAATAAAAATAATAATGAACAGCTTGTATGGTGTATTAGGCTCTAAAGGTTGCCGATTTTACGATCCCAGGCTCTCAAGTTCAATTACACTTAGGGGGCACGAGATCATGCAAACCACCCGAAAATGGATTGAAGAGCTAGGTTATGAGGTTATTTATGGCGACACAGATTCAATATTTGTAAAAGTAAATGAGCGCTTAAATGCCACACAGTGTAATGAAATAGGCAATGATGTGATGCAAATTATTAACAAATGCTGGTCTGATAGCGTTAAAACTCGCTTTTCGTTGACTAGTTATTTAGAAATAGAGTTTGAAACCCATTACAGCCCATTTTTTATGCCTACCATAAGAGGAAAAAAAATAGGCTCAAAAAAACGTTACGTTGGCCAAATTGATAAAAACAACGCCAAGCAGCTCATTTTTAAAGGAATGGAAACCGTGCGCAGCGATTGGACCCAGTTTGCTCAAGAGTTTCAAACCGAACTTTTTAAAACATTATTTGATCAACAATTTAAAATAGAGCAATTAAACGACATTATAAAAAGCTACACTAAAAAACTATACGCAGGGGAGTTTGATAAAAAACTTATATACCGTAAACGTTTAGGCCAAAATTTAAGTGACTATGTAAAAAATATTCCCCCGCATGTGCAAGCAGTAAAAAAATATAAAGCGAATAACCCCGACTTTGATGTAAAGCGCGGCCAAATAATAGAATATGTTTATGCTATTAATGGCGCTGAAATTTACAATGGAAACAACACCCTCAATTACCCTCTTTATATACAGCGGCAGCTAGAACCAGTTGCCGATATGATTCTAAGCGCACTTGGCGTACAGCCAAACTCAACCCAAAGTACCTTGTTTTAAGCTTAATAATCAGTAAAAAATCAAAGTGTGAAACTGATTAAATAAACTGTTTACAAAAATTCACATGCCGAAAGTTAACAAGTATAATTTTAATTAAACTACAGTCGAAAATAACACTGAAGTAAACTACTTTAAAAACAATGGGTTATTTTTATTTTTTAATTTGTATCGCACTTACCAAAAGACTTTTTGTAAACGGCCAGTACTAATAGCGGTGATTAAGTGTGATATATGATAATGACAGGTCACTTAAAGTTAATTTTATGTTGACCTTTCTGTTCTCATAGTATTATCATTGGTTGCATAATCATTGTTTATTCGTAATCAGATGATTAAATATAAAAAATAAAATAGTATTCTTGGGAGAATCAAATGTTAAATAATCAAGTTTCAAAAGCTGTTCGCTTAGCAATCGCTTTTGGTGCAGCTTCAACAGCTGTATTTTCAGCAAGCTCAATTGCTGCTGAAGAAGGAATTGAAAAAGTAGAGCGTATCGCTGTTACTGGTTCACGTATTAAAAGAACTGACTTAGAAGGTGCTATACCTGTAACTGTTATCGATCGTGCTGCGATTGACTTTTCAGGACAAACTTCTGTTTCAGACTTATTACGTAATACAAGCTTTAACTCGGCGGGTTCATTTCGTCCACAGTCTGGTAGTTCTGCGCAAGGTGTTTCGCAAATTAACTTACGTGGTTTAGGTGCTTCACGCTCACTAATTTTAGTTGATGGTCGTCGCTTACCTAAGTCACCTTCAACTGGTAACTCACAAGATTTGAACTCAATCCCAATGGCGGCGGTTGAGCGTATTGAAATTTTATCTGATGGTGCTTCAGCAGTATATGGTTCTGACGCTATTGCTGGTGTAGTTAACATTATTACCAGAAAAGATTTTAACGGTATTGAAATGCGTATCGGTGCTTCAGAAGTAAGCTTACCAGAAGACGGTGGTGACCGTGAAGAAGGCTCTGTAGTATTTGGTGCTTCAAGCGATAATTCTTCTGTAATTGGTGGTGTTTCTTGGAACAGCCGCGACATTATTTATGAAAATGCGTACCCATGGGTACAGCCAGGTGCATCTAGCTTTGGTGTTAACGTTCTAAAAGAAGATGGTTTTAAATCTATTATCTCACAAGCTGAATGTGATAGTTTAGAAAACTTTAATTTTGGATCTGCTGGTAACTGTGGATATAACTTCAACGCAACGAATGCTAACGAAGCTTCTACATCAAACACATCAGCGTTCTTAAAAGCCAATTATGATATTAACGATGACTGGAGAATCCTATCGCATACTCTAGTATCAAAAACTAAGTCTTTTGGTCGTTATGCGCCATCTTTGAACGACGCTGGCGATGCAGCTTTCTTATCTGATAACAGCCCTAATAACCCAATTAATGTTAACAGCCCATTTTATGATGCAGACTTTGCTACATATATGGCAACTAAACGTCAGAATGCTCGAGATGAAGCAATTGCAAATGGTGAAACTCCAGGGGCAGATGAGTTAGTTAATATTCGTCATCGTTTTGCTGCATTAGGTAACCGTGATAGTGAAGTTGACAACTGGTCTACTGACTTTATGATTAGTGTTGAAGGTCAAATTGGCGCTGTAGCTGTTGATTTTGGCGCACGTAAAAACCAAACAAAAACCTATGAAATTGGTCGTAACTACTTAATGGGTAGTAATGCTCGTGCGGCAATGGATAGTGGCGAATATATGTTAAACGACCCATTTGGTACTCGTTTTACTACTGATGCAGACCGTAATAACTATGCAAAATTACTAAATGGTTTAAATGTAACTACATCGCGAATTGGTACTTTCCAACAAGAAGAAGTATTTGCTTCTGCTGCATTTGACGTAATGGAAATGGGCGGCGGCGCATTACAAGCGATTGTTGGTGCTGAATACCGTAAAGAAGATTACTCTGACACATACGATTCACTATCAGAAGCTGGTCAAGTAGGTGGTTCTGCAGGTAATAGTGCTGGTGGCGGTCGTAACTTGAAGAGCGCTTTCTTTGAAGCATTATTCCCAGTTATGGAAGGCCTAGAGTTTACATTAGCAGGTCGTTACGATGAATACTCTGATTATGGTTCAGATTTCTCTCCTAAAGTGTCTGTTAGATATGAACCTATGGATGGCTTAGTATTGCGTGCATCATATGGTGAAGGCTTCCGCGCTCCTACATTGGATATCCTTACAGCTAAACCGGCTCCAGGTAACCCAAGTGTATCTGATGCTCCGTCATGTCTTAACTTCGGAGAACCGGCAGATTGTAACGTGCAAGTAAGTGCAATTACTTTAGCGAATAAAGAGATTGGTTCTGAATCATCAGAGCAAGTTTCATTAGGTTTAGCTTACCAACCAACAGATTGGTTAAACTTTTCTGCTGATTATTATGAGATTGAAATCTCTAACATGATCCGTTTCTTCGGTGCAGAAACAATCTTAACTCGTGAGCAAACAGGTGACCCAATTCCTGCAGGCTTAGGTGTGGAACGCTATAGCAATGGTGGTATTGAACTTATCACTCAGGGCTATGCTAACGAAGGTAAATGGGAAGTTAGCGGTTTAGATTTAAATCTAAATACAACGTTTGATTTTGATGCAGCGGGTACGTTAAAACAAACATTACAATTTAGTCATCAGTTTGAAAGTAAAATTGATGGTGGTCGTAATACACTTAAAGACACAGGTGAGCCACAGCAACGTGCTTCATTGTCAAACAGCTATGCAATACAAGATTTTGACTTTACTTGGAACATCAATATGATTGGTTCTCAGTATGAAGATGTATCGCAAGTAGCTGGTGGTGGTGTTGAACGTACAGGTAATATTGCAACGTGGATCACACATGATTTACAAGCATCGTATAGCTTCCCTACAGGCACTAAGGTTTCTGTTGGTATGCAAAACGCATTTGAAAAAGAGCCACAGTTAAGCAGCTACGGTGGTCGTAACTATAACTTCGACCTATATGATGCTTACGGTCGTGTTACGTACTTACGTTTCTCACAATCGTTTTAATTTATAAAATAAGTTAAATAAAAAGGTGGGTTTAAAACCCACCTTTTTTTATGGGTAAAAAATGCAACATTGGAATTCATACTGGTCAAGGACCAAATCACTTAATAGTTTTGCAGAAGGGGAGCACAGCCAAGGTTATAAAGGCATTGTCGCAAGTTTTTGGCAAACTATTTTTAAATCACTACCTGAATCAACTACAATTTTAGACCTAGCTACCGGGAATGGTGGACTGGCTGTTTTAGCACAGCAATTTAATGCAAGTTTTGACGTTTATGCATCAGACGCGGCAAACATAGCACCATTATCTCAACATGCCCCCTCAGATTCTAATTACAAACACCTCGAAAAAATACATTTTTATGGCAATATGCCCTCTGAAACCTTAGCGTTTGAGAACGTTCAATTTGATAGTGTTATAAGCCAATTTGGTTTTGAGTATGCAGAGCCCGCCGCCGCTCTTTTAGCGATAAATAAGGCATTAAAACCTAATGGTGAATTTATTGCGTTAGTACATCATCAAGATTCATTTATTTCTACAGATTGTAAAATTGGGTTAAAAGTACTCAAAGACTTAAGTAAAGACAATGGTTTGTTATTGCAACTTCAAGACTTCGCTGATTTTTGTCAGTCTATTACAAATAAGGTAGAGCCGACTGCTGAGCAACAAGTTCAATTTAAGCAAAAAAATGTAGACCTGTTACAGCAAGTAAAATATCAGCAGAGTAAATGCAACAGTGAAGATGAGTTAGACTGGTTTAATTTATTAGTAAAAGAGCTACTTCCAGCGATCATTGATTGGCCGCAAACAGACAGTAAAAGAGTAGAAGAACTCCGTGATAACTTATATTCTTTTCAGCTTCGCTTACAAGATCAACAAGCCGCATCGTGGTCAAACTCAGATGTTGAGTATATAAAAACCCTTCTGCAAGATAATTGGTCCAGCTACGAGTTCGATGTTATGAAAATAGACGCAGGTATTTTTTGCTGGGTTATAAAAGCACGAAAGTAAATTTAACATTGAATGTATTGTACTAATTTAAAAGTGTAAATTAGTACAATAATAAACAGCTATGTAGTTCTTCGTTGCTGTTTAAATTAAGTAAAAAAGAATTGTAAATTACTATCTGCTTATTACAACCAATTGTCCCTTCATTAATAACGCAACAGGCTATTAATACTGTAGCGGTCTGTTTTAAATAGTTATCTTTCTGACTTGAGGCATATAAACCTCTGCCCCTCTGCTTATTTTATATAAGCTTTAAAGTTATTAATCCGCTAAGTGACTTTGTAGATATGTAGCAGCTACTATTACGCTTTTGTGCAGTTAAACTCAATTGTTCTATTTAGTTAGTAATATGTTACTGCTTTAGTATGGGCTGTTTTTCAATTTTAATGTAAAAGCTAGCTTAATAATTACTAAACCAAACATAATACAGAGATTAATTATAAGTAATATTAGCTACTCTTTTATACCTTTATTTTTGCTCTATGCCCCGCCAAATATGAAAAGCTGATTTTTATCAGTTGATTCATATACCCCTAAAAACTCAATTATAGATAAACAATAGTACCCACAATAAGTGCGGTAAATTGTTTATCAGATATTATTCATTGTGTTTATATGAATACATGTGCTTTGTAAATATATGTAAACAATGGCTGTTTTATGTTAACTAGGTGTTGACCTTATGGTGTCCTTAGTAATACTCTTTAATTTGAAAATAGATGCTATGCAGATAACGTAGCTTTATTTTTCATAAAACAATGATAAAAATAAAACTATAGGGACAATAAAATGTTAAATACTAAAGTTTCAAAAGCTGTTCGCTTAGCGATTGCTTTTGGTGCAGCATCAACAGCTGCATTTTCAGCAAGTACAATTGCTGCTCAAGAAGGCGCAGAAAAAGTAGAACGGATAGAAGTTACAGGTTCGCGTATATTACGTGAAGGAGCTATATCACCATCACCAGTGACAGTTATTAGTGGGGACGATTTAGTAAACACTGGGGCTATGAATATCGGTGAAGTACTTAATAAACTACCCGCATTAGCTACTACGTATTCACTTGCAAACTCAGGTCGTTTTATTGGTACGGCCGGTATCAGTTTATTAGATTTACGTGGAATGGGCAGTGAGCGGACACTGGTTTTAGTCGATGGTAAACGTCACGTTGCTAGTGCTCCAGGTACTTCTTCAGTAGATACTAATACTATTCCAAGCGCTTGGATTGAAAAAGTTGAGATTATCACTGGTGGCGCATCAGCTGTATACGGCGCAGATGCGGTGACAGGTGTGGTTAACTTTATTCTTAAAAAAGATATAACGGGCTTCAATGTTTCGGCAACGAAAGGTTTTGCCGATAATAGCTCTTATCAAAATGAAAAGTATACTTTATCTTATGGTCAGGATTTTGCTGAAGGTCGTGGTAATGCCGCATTTTCAGTAGAATACAATTCACAAAACTCTTTAAACTCGCTAGATAACCCTTGGACAGCAACATCATATTCGTCTATGCCGTATGAAGTTGTAACAGGTCAAGCGCGACCAGATGGTCAAATTGATAGTGAAGCTTATCCGGATAAAATTGTAGTTCCTAATGCGGGTTATTACTTAATTTCGAATGCGGGTACGGTTTGGGATCCAAATACGGGTGGTATTTTAGGTAAGTTTAATGGCGATAGCACTTTGGGTGATGTATACACTGGCGCTATTGATGATGGTGATTACTGTGCCAGCCCTGGTTGTGATTTTATTAACTTACGCCAATATTCAGAAATTCAACCTAAGTTCGATCGTGTAAACTTTAACTTTAAAACAAACTATGATGTAACAGATGAGTTAAATGCATATTTTCAAGCGAAATATTCAAAAACGGAAGGCGAGAACATAGGCCAACCTTTCTTTCGCTTTTACAGTGGCGCAAATTTAATTAAGCGTGACAATGCTTTTCTAACTCCAGATACCGCTGCAATGATGGACGAAAAAGGCTTGTCTGTTATTGGCGTTAATAAAATGTATAACGATGTTGGCCGCCGTCTTGAGGAGAATACACGTGAAACAACGCGTTTCGTGGCCGGGATCCAAGGTAATATCAGTGATGACTGGTCAATGGATCTTTCTTTAGTACACGGTAAATCAGAGATAGAACGTATCAATGGTGCAAACGTAATTATGGCTAATTATGCAAATGCAATCGATGCAATTTTTGATGGAAATGGCGATATTGTTTGTCGTGATGCAGATGCAAGAGCGAATGGATGTGCAGCCGCAAACATAATGGGTGATGGTGCAATTAGCCAAGAAGCGATTGATTATGTAACAACAACATCAACAGGTACATCTGAAATTAAGCAAACAGTATTTAATGCAACATTTAGCAACTCAGCTATTTTTGAGCTGCCAGCTGGAATGGTTGGTTTTGCCGGTGGTGTTGAGTATCGCGATGAGAGCAGTGTAACGATTGAAGATGCTTTTGCTAAAACAGGTGCGACGTTCTTCAATGCCTTAGGTGAGACTGATGGTGGCTATGATGTAACCGAAGCCTTTTTTGAATTATCGGTACCTTTAATTGAAGATGTATTTTTGATTGATACTTTAGTTTTTGACACTGCAGTTCGCTATGCTGATTATTCAACAATTGGTGATGCAACCAGCTGGAAATTAGGTCTTGACTGGACTATAACCCCTGAGTTACGTGCTCGTTTTACCTTATCTGAAGCGATGCGTGCCCCTAATATAGATGAGTTATTTTCAGGACAAAGTCAGTCATTTGCGAGTGTAGATGATAGCTGTAAAGTATCTGAGCTGGATCAATTAAGTGCCGGTGGTCGCGCAATACGTGCAGCTAACTGTGCAGCCTTGGGTGTTCCTGCAGGATTTGATTCTAATTATGATAGTGCAACCCTTGAGACTTTAGTCGGCGGTAATCCGGATCTTCAACCTGAAGAGTCTAGATCAATTACTGCAGGTATTGTATATCAACCAGAGTGGTTAGAAGGGTTTAGCGTTACAGCCGATTACTGGGAAATAGATATTGATGACACAATAAGCGGCATTGGTTTTCAAACAATTATTGATCGTTGTGTAGACTCACCTACAGGCATTGACAATCAGTTTTGTGGCTTAATAACTCGCGACCCAAATACCAGCGAGATTACCTTACTAAAAGGTTTTGCACTTAATATCGCACGCAGCACTAACTCTGGTGTAGATTTTGAGGTTGGTTATGATTTTGATGCTTTAGGTGGTAGTTTCGATACTAGTTTTATTGGTACTTATTTGATTGAATCAAAAGATTATCCTTTCTCTGCAGAACCAGAAAACTACACTGATTCTGAAGGTGTATTAGGCGATGAAACATGGCAGGGCAATATTTCTGTTAATTATACTTATGAGAACCTCGCTATAGGCTTTAGCACTCGCTTTATTAATGGTGTTGAGCTATACGATCATAAAGAATTAGAAAGAAATCCAAACCCTTCAAACCAAATGCGTTACGGCTCATACTTTATAACAGACGCATCAGTTGGTTATAACTTTGATAGTGGCGTTGGCTTTAAAGTAGGCGTTGATAACCTATTTAATCGTCAATTACCTGGGAGCACAACAGGCACTGGAGCAGGTTCAGCAATATACGATAATATTGGCAGATTTGCTTATCTTCAAGCTACTTACAAGTTCTAAATATAATTTATAGTGTATAAAAACCTATATTAATAGAGTATTTAAGAACTACTAATTGGTGCAGTAATCTATAAAATACCCATAATCATTTTGATTATGGGTATTTTTTTATATTTATAAATAATATAGTCTTCAGGGTTTACATTTCACTGAGTAAAACGGTTGTTCCATATGAAAATTAAAATTTTATAGAGCTAATATTAAAAAGAGTTTGTTGTTCAACATCTAATCGCTAACCGCATTGAGACCTTTTATAACTCATGACCTACACCCTAAGACCTTACCAGATCGAGGCGGTTGAACGTACCGTTTTACACTTTAGAAAAACCAATGATCCCGCAGTGATAGTATTACCTACTGGTGCGGGTAAAAGTTTGGTAATTGCTGAGCTTGCGCGTATTGCTAAACAAAAAATATTAGTACTGGCGCATGTAAAAGAGCTGGTAGAGCAAAACTCACAAAAGTATAAAAGCTTTGGGCTTGAGGCGAGTATATTTTCGGCAGGATTAAAAGAAAAATCGTTAAATCATCAGGTTACTTTTGCTAGTGTGCAGTCGCTATCGCGTAATTTAGATCAGCTTAATGAGCATTATTCATTGTTAATTATTGATGAGTGCCATAGAGTTAATGGCGATAAAAAAAGCCAATACGGTAAAGTTATTAATGCCTTGCAAGCGCATAACCCTCAATTAAAAGTATTAGGGTTAACAGCAACGCCTTATCGGTTAGGTATGGGGTGGATTTATCATCATCACTATCATGGTTTTGTGCGGGGCAATAAAGACAGCCCATTTAAAAGCTGTATTTTTGAATTACCGCTGCGCTATATGATCAAACATAACTATTTAACGCCACCCAATGAAGTGGATGCGGCGATTAGTCATTACGACTTTTCGGCGTTAACCAGTGACGCATTTGGCCGTTATACTAATGAGGATATGAATGCGCTATTAAAAAACAGCGCACGGGCAACGCAAGCCATTTTACAACAAGTAATGCAATATAGTGAAAACCGCCAAGGTATTATGATTTTTGCCGCTACGGTTATGCACGCACAAGAAATTTTAAGCTATTTACCTCATCAGCAAAGCGCCTTAATTACAGGTGACACACCTAATAGCGAACGCGATAAAATAATTAAACAATTTAAGGCCAAGCAATTAAAATACCTGGTTAATATATCGGTACTCACCACCGGCTTTGATGCACCTCATGTTGATTTTATTGCTATTTTACGCCCTACTGAGTCGGTGAGTTTATACCAGCAAGTTGTCGGCAGAGGACTTAGATTAGCCGAGTCAAAAACAGATTGTTTGGTGATCGATTATGCCGGAAATGGTTTTGATTTGTTTCACCCTGAGGTCGGCGATAAAAAAGGCGATAGCGATAACGAGCCGGTACAAGTGCTTTGTCCTGGCTGTGGCTTTGCTAATATTTATTGGGGTAAAACTGACTCTACAGGAAAGGTTATTGAACACTTTGGTAGGCGCTGTAAGGGCTTGCTAGAAGATGATGAAGGTAATAAAGAGCAGTGCGATTATCGTTTTCGCTTTAAAGAGTGTGATGAATGTGGTGCGCAAAACGATATAGCCGCACGTAAATGCCATGATTGCGGTGCGGTAATGGCCGACCCTGATGATAAATTACGCAATGCTTTAAACTTAAAAGATGCACTCGTACTTCGCTGTAGTGGTTTAAGTGTAACGCAGCTTAAAAATGAGATGATTAAAGTAACGTATTTTGACGAAGACGGTGCAAGTTGCGACGAAGTTTACGATATTGCAAATAAAGGGGCGGCGTATATTTTTAATCGGCAATTTGGTAAGCGGGTAGGCCAAGGTCAAGCACCCGTAAAATTTAAAACGGCAGAGCAGGTAATTAACGCACAGTTAGATTTAATTGCGCCCGACTTTGTAATTGCGCGTAAAAGTAAAAAATATGGTTGGAAGGTAGCAGATAAGCTATTTGATTATAAAGGCAGTTTTAGAAAAGCTAATCAGTTAAACCCTTAGGTTTAACTGATTTATAATTTAGTATGGCAATGCAGATTAAGCTTCTTCTGCGTCCATTAATCCCCAACCATCGCCGTAACCGTTAAAGTTATTAGCTATGCTTTCAATGTATTGCTCAGCTTGGCCTAATAGAGTGTGCTCAGGAACCATTTGTACTTGAGTAATTACTTCCCATACGCCAGTGTCTTGGCATTTTTCGAGTTCAGCATGCTGTACTAATGTATCGGCTACTACTTCTTTGGCAAACTTTTCTGCATCGCTTTGTTGCTCAAATAAAATATAAAAATCGACTTGGTGCATTTTACTTAAATCAATACCAGCGGCGGCTATTTCAGCTAAAAGTTGGCCATTTTCGTCATCAGGAAATTGCATTAAAAAACTCATTAAAATTATTGTGTACTTGTTAGGGCTATTGTAACCAAAATAAACGCTTAAAGCGTACTAATTTTAATATTATAGATTGCATATTATGTCACTGGGTAGCTATTAAGTTAATGTAAGGCTCATTACGGCTATGATATTATAGAGTTGATGCATCGTTATATTTTAAGAATTAAAGGTAAGGATATTTACTTGTTTAATCAGTTTTTGCGTTACATGTTTATTTTTTGCATTCTTCTGAGTGCTCAGTCTGTTGCCTCTGAAAATGTAATAGAAGATTATGAGATTAAAGGGATAAATGACGATTTAGAAAAAAATGTTGCGCTTTATTTAAAACAACTTATAGGTGAAAAGCCGACCTTGACCCTGCGCCGCTATGCAAAAAAACAAGTCGAGAATAGTATTAAAGCATTAGGGTATTACAGCCCTAAAGTAGAGGTTAACTTTGATAAAGATGAGCGTGATTTGGTGGTTAGAGTTGAGCGAGGGCCAGCTACTCGCATCGCTGCAATAAATATTAGTGTAAAGGGGGCTGGCAAGCAGGACCCCGCTTTATTGGCAGTAATTAATAATATTACCCTAAAGCAGGGAGATATTTTAAACCACGGACATTATGACAGCGCGCATAAAAAAATAGAATCAATGCTGTTAGAGCTAGGTTATTTTGACGCTAAATGGCCTGCGCGTAAACTAGAAGTATCTTTGGGGAAACATAGCGCAGAAGTTACTTTTATTATTGAAACTGGGGTGCGTTATCAGTTTGGCGATATTGTAATTGCTAGCGATACACCTGCTGAAAAGTATATTCGTTCTTTAGCGCCTTTTGCCAAAGGGCAGCCTTATAAATCGACCCACATAGCCGATTATAATCTTGATTTATCAAGCACTCCTTATTTTACTAGTGTACGAGTATATGCAGATATAACCGAACGTAAAAATAACCAAGTACCTATAAAAGTAGATGTATTACATAAACCTGCAAATAGCTATGAAGTGGGTGGCGGCTTTAGTACCGACTTAGGCCCCAAAGTGCGCTTTAAATGGAGTAAACCATGGATAACGCAAGATGGCCATTACCTAGAAAGTAACTTAAATGTGTCTGAGCGACAACAAGATATTTCAATGGCTTATACAATCCCAGAGGATGATCCTAATGACGATTTATGGCGTTTTTCGGTTGGTTATAAACTTGAGGATGAATTAGCTAATAATATTTATAGTGAAATACTTACCGGGCAAGTACAACGCCAATGGTTAACTGATAATAACTGGGTGCGTACCGCTTTTATACGCCGCGACCATGAAACATATAGAATAGGTGACGACGAAGAAGAAAGCAGTGAAATGTTAATGCCGGGTATTAGTTATGCACGTAAAAAATCAAAAGGGGGAACAACCCCTTATTGGGGCGAACAGTGGTTAATATCTGCAGAGTTTGGCGTAGAAGATGTACTCTCTAGTACTAATTTGATCCGCGTGCAGTTACAAAACGCTTGGCTGAGAACTTATTTAGACCGCCATTTAGTGTTTTTAAAAGCGAACCTAGGTGCCATGTTGGTCGATAATATAGCTAATGTGCCGTATTCACTGCGCTTTTTTGCTGGTGGCGATCAAAGTGTGCGTGGTTTTGCGTATCAATCAATTTCACCCGAAAACGATGAAGGGCAGCTAATAGGGGGTAAGTACTTAGTCTCTGGTACTGCAGAATACAACTATCAGTTTGCGCAAAATTGGCGGGTTGCTTTATTTGTAGATGGAGGTACTGCAACCAATGATTTTTCGGATAGATTTGAAGTAGGTGCTGGTTTTGGTTTTCGTTATTTAACACCTGTAGGTCCGGTTAGAATTGACCACGCTTGGGGACTTACCAAAGAAAGTAAAAGCACCCGTTTGAGTATTACTATAGGGCCTGAAATTTAATGACTGTATTTAAAAAAATAACTGCAAGTATCAGTGCTGTTTTAGTCATACTGCTAATAACCGTATTTTGTATATTATTTACTGCACCCGGTAATCAATTTATTGCTTATAGTGCAAACAAGTTGGTTGATGGTTTAAATATTGACATTAAAAACGGTCGGTTTTTATATAACGATGTATTTAATGTTAGGTATAACAATAACGGGGTAGATTTTAATGCCCAGCAACTAAAGCTTAATTTATTTTGGTGGCAGTGCGACGGTATTTGCATTGATAATTTAAGTGCTAATACAATGGCCTTAACTTTGGAGCAATCAACTGAAGCAGTTGCAGAAGAGCCATCTGAGCCACTAACTAAAATTACCTTACCTTTTAATATCGCTGTTAAAAATATAGCTGTAAAAGTATTTACTTTAGAACACCCAAGCGCCAACGTGCGTGTTGATAACTTTAAGTTATCGGCAAAAGCGATGGGATCAGAGCTTGTAGTAAAAAGCTTAAACATACCTAAAATACTGGTTACGCTAAAAGAGCAAGCCCAATCCCAGCAATCACAAACAGCATCAACGGCAATTACGAAGCTTCCTGCACTGCCTAATATCGAATTTACTTCACCACTGGATATAACCATTGAGCAGTTTGATATTGATAAAGTGGCTATACAGCAGGGCGAACAAGACTATGAGATAGAAAATATAGCACTGCAAATGACTGTAGAAGATGCCAAAATAAATTTATATTCTTTAGCGGCTCGTTATCAGCAGTGGCAATTAAATACACAACTTAACACAGAGCTTGCAGGTAATATGCCGCTAAAAGGTCATATTGTATTAAAAAGCCCGCTACACCAAGCTGACTTATCACTCAGTGGCGACTTGGCAAATTTAAATGTTGATTTAGAAACCACAGGGCAATTTCCGCTTAGTTTAAATGCCAATGCTAATTTAAAGCAAACAAACTACCCATTTACAGTTAAAAGCAAAATAAACCAGTGGCTGATCGACGCACAAAGCGAGCAGTTAACGCTACGTAAGGTTAACTTAAGTGCGCAGGGCAACGCAGATGACTATCAACTTAGTTTAACTGCAACGAGCCAGTTAGGCGCGTACCCGGCCGTTGATTTAAACACACAATTAACGGGCACGCTTACCCATGCACAGCTTTCTACATTGTCGGTTAAGGCCAACGACAGCACTGCAAAAATAAATGCCAATGTTAACTGGCAACAAGGTATACAAGCAGATTTTGCAGGGACGCTATCGCATTTAAAAGCGCAATACTTAACAGATGCAGTAACGAGTGATATTTCTGGGCAGTTTAAAGGCTCATTTAATGCACAAACGGATACTTGGCAACTGAAAATGAATAATACCAAACTCACCGGCACACTTAACGACGTGCCATTAGAGTTTGCCGCAAACTTTAGGCTAGATAATGCATTAAAAGCTAATATTGATAGTTTTTATTTAAGCAGTGGTAAAAATAAATTAGAACTCAATGGCCAAATAGATAGCAAATGGTTAGTAGATGGCAATATAACACTACAAAGTGATGAGCAGGCTAATATGCCATTTATTGCAGATGGTAAGGCCAATATAGCCCTTAGAGGTCAAAGGTTAACACCGTCGGTTGACTTAGCATTAATGCTGGAACGTTTTATTTTTGATGAAATAAATATAAGTAAGTTATCTGTTAAAGCTGATCTTGATACAGCGGCCGATTGGCAAACTAATATTGCAATAGATGTTGGTTCGGCTTTAGTTGCTGAGCAACAAATTAACAGTGTAAAAATAGATGCAACAGGGGATAAAAAAGATCATCAACTTACCGCATCTGTTGATGCGCAACAAGGTGCAGTTGAGTTTGAAGTTAATGGTCAACTTACCAATGCGATTTGGCAAGGTGCATTGAGCAATGTGCAGTTAAGCGATAAAAAGCTAAGCTTTAACAACAGTAAAAAAATTACAATTAACGTAAACACCCAAACAGGCGATTTTGATGTAAGTAAGCACTGCTGGCAATCTGCACAAAGTGAGTTGTGTATCGACACTTTGTCGCAAAATAAACAGTTAGGTCAATTCAATGCTAAATTAAACAATTTAGCACTTGAGGAACTAAAGCATTTACTACCTGATAATGTTGGTGCAGAAGGCGCTTTAACAGGGGAATTTGTTGCAAACTGGCAAGCGAGTGCGCTGAAAACATTACGCGCTTCTTTAAATTCAAATAACTTAATAGCCAAATACAATTCCGAAGAAGATAACTTTCGTTTACCAATAGAAACGCTTAGTGTGAATGCATTTACTGATTCTCAAACAGGTAAATTAACAGCTAACTTAAACTCTAGCGTGTTAGGTGAAATTACCACCCAAATTAATGTAGATGACATACAAAACACGCAAGCGTTAAGCGGTAATGTAAACATAGATAAAATATTATTTTCTAACTTGCAGCCATTTTTAGACACTATTGAGCAGCTCAAAGGCAATATTAGCGGTAAAATTGCATTAGCAGGTACATTAAAAGAGCCACTCCTTGAAGGTGAAGTAAATATTGATGATATTAATTTACAAGGTGAGCAACTACCAATAGCACTTGAAAAATCGAATGTGAGTATTTTATTTAACAAAGCGACAGCAACAATTAAAGGCCTTTTAACAGATCCCCAAGGCGGGAATATTAAATTAAATGGCGACATAGATTGGCAAGGTGAACAACCAGCCGTTAACGTTGCAATAGTAGGTGAGCAATTTTATGTACGTGCTCAGCAAGGAGTCGTTTTTAAAGTATCTCCAGATTTAAAAATTGGTTTGGCTAACAACGCAATAAACCTTGTGGGTGAAGTAATTGTCCCTTATGGGCGAATTGAAATAGAAGAGCTGCCAGAGGGCGCTGTGCAAGTTAGCGATGACGAAATAATCGTTGATCAAAAAACCAAAGCGACTAAAAAAGTGCCATTTGATTACGATATAGATTTAAAACTGATTGTAAAAAATGACGTGAAAATTGAATCATTCGGTCTAGAATCTAAAGTAGAAGGCGATTTGGCGATTAAAATGAGCCAAGGAACTCCTATTATTGCCACAGGCGAGCTTAAGTTAGTAAACGGTACATACTTAGCATTTGGCCAAGATTTGTTAATTCGTACCGGCCAGGTTGGCTTTAGTGGCTCAATAGAGCAGCCTTACTTAAATATTAAAGCCATTCGTAATCCCGAAAACACCGCCAATGGTGTTATTGCTGGGGTAACGCTTACAGGTAATGTAGAGCAACCCAGGCTAAAAGTGTTTTCGGAGCCAGCGATGGATCAGGCACAAGCTTTGGCCTATTTACTCAATGGCCAACCACTAGGCGAGGGCGATAGCTCCACCGATGCTATGCTCACTCAGTTGTTACTTTCGCAGGGGGTTAGCCGCAGTGAAGGGCTGGTTTCTAAAGTGGGTGAAACGTTTGGTTTGTCGGATGTTAGCCTTACCTCTAAAGGCAGTGGTGAGCAAACAAAAGTAGAAATATCAGGCTATGTGGCACCGAGCTTACAAGTAAAATACAGTGTTGGTATTTTTGACTCCCTTAGTGAAGTGGCAATACGTTATCAGCTGCTTTCGCAGTTTTATATCGAAATAACCAGTGGGCTATATCAAAACGTAGATATACTTTATAAGTTTGATTGGGACTAATAACTACAGGTTAAAGCAGATGTTAGCAAGTAATAACCAAGCTTAAGGATAAGACCCTAATGTAAAACTATAATAATAAGGCGCTAATTTATGAAAAAGTACCTGTTAACAGTGGCCGCTGCGATGTTATTAAACGGCTGTGCTGGACAATATAAACAAAGCATTACCACGCAACAAGTTGAGCCGAAAATAAAGTACACTGCCAGTGACGTTATTACTAAAGCCGCCGAGGACGAGTGGCGAGTGGTTAACTCGCAAAATATTTTAAAAATAACCTTACCCACAGGCGCCACTTATATTGAGCTTAATCCGCAGCTTGCTCCACAGCATGTAAAAAATATTAAAAAGCTTGCGCGAGAAGGCTTTTATCAAGGAACGAGTGTTTATCGCTTTGTTGAGGGATTTGTAGCTCAAGGTGGTGCTAGCAGTGCTAAAAAGATTATTAAGACTGCAAATAAATCACTTTTGGCCGAGTTTTATTTAACTACTAAACACCCGTTGGCAATTACAGCCCTTGAAGGTGATGGTTATGCACCTATAACTGGTTTTTTAAATGGTTTTGCGGTTGCTCAAAACGCACTACAAACCCAAACTTGGCAAGTACATTGCAGTGGCATATTTGCAATGGCGCGAGATAACGATATAAATAGTGCAAGCACCGAATTCTTTATCACTATAGGGCAAGCGCCACGTTATTTAGATAAAAACACCACTGTATTTGGACGCGTACTTGAGGGTATAGAGCATGTTAACCGCTTAGAGCGTACCGCTCGCAATGATAAAGAATTTAACCCAATAACTGATATTCAAGTACTTGAAGACATTAATAATAGTGATAAAAGTGTTTTTAAAGTGATGAAAACAAACTCACAGGCATTTAAAAACCTAATTGCGGCAAGAAAAAATCGCTCTGAGCCTTGGTTTGTACATACAGCTAATTATATAGACGTGTGCGCTGTGGCTATTCCCACCAAACGTAGTGAATAAAAAAGGAGCCTAGGCTCCTTTTTTATTACAATAAACACTTATTGGCGGTTAATTTTAACTGCAAATGGCGTGTCGTTATTATGAGTTGAGCGATACGGATTTATATCAAGGCCACCACGGCGCGTATAGCGAGCATAAACTTCAAGATTTTTAATGCTGAGCTGAGTGCTTAAATCGCTATAAATACGCTCCACGCATTGTTCATGAAACTCATTATGGGTTCTAAACGAAATTAAGTAGCGCAGTAACGACTCTCTACATATTTGCTCACCTGTATAACGAATAATTACACTTGCCCAATCGGGTTGTGAGGTAATTAAGCAGTTAGACTTAAGTAAGTGGCTATGCAGGGTTTCGGTTACCGTTTTATTGCTTTGCGATTTTAGAGAATGAGCGTCAATATCGTAGTTATCAATTTCGATATCTAAATCATCAATACACTCACCAGGTAATGGGGTGTAAGGAAGGCAGTTATACTCATCTGCATTGTATAAAGTTACCTGTACTAAGCTGTTAACCACTGCGGTTAGATCTTTAACTAAATGCTGTTTTACTTCATCACGGCTGTTAAATCGAGTTTGGTTAAAGCTATTTAAATACAGTTTAAACGATTTAGATTCAACAAGGTGACTGCTTTGGCAGGCAAAAGTAAATACAGCGATAGCGACTTGCGGCTTGCCTTTGGCGTTTAACCACGACAGCTCGTAACCAGTCCAAATGTCTTGGCCTTTGAATGGTAAAGCGGCTTCGTCAATATTTAAAGCATCTCTATTTAGCTTGCGTGCAATTGGAAAAAGTAAGCTTGGAGTATATTGATCTATATATTCAGTTGATTGGCCTAACACACTGCCTTTAAGGTCGGGAGAATTGCTGTAATCTGTCATGTTTGCCCTTAAATAGTTACAATAGCGGCATTATATCTAATTTAAATGAGTTTCATAGTATGTCTGTTGTATTGCAGTTAACCCAGCTACACCAAAGGTTTAATGACAAAACCCTAAAAAACACGCAAAAACATCCACTTATGGTGCACGATGAGCAATGGCCAAGCCCATGTGAAATAGGCAATGTTGATCAACAAGGTAATATTCAGTGGCAAGCTGTGCTGCAGCAACCTGCAGGCTCGCTTAATGATTTAGCTAAGGCGTTGGATGTTACATTTCCAAGTGGCTTAAATGCGCTTTATGGGCATATGTATGGTGGCAATATTCAAGCTAGTATTGATGGTCACCAAGTTGAATTGTTACAGGCATGGAATAGCGATGACTTTGATTTATTGCAACAAAATATAACTGGCCACGTTTTAATGAAGCGTAAACTTAAACAACCTGAAACAGTATTTATAGGGTTAACAGCACAAGATGATTTGTTAGTAAGTGTGTTATTGCACAGCGGTGAAGTGTGCTTAGAGTACGTAGGCAAAAAAACGCATCATGTGCTTGCTGCCAATATAGAAGAATTTTTGCAAGCGCTTGAGGTTTAATTAAAACAGGCGTTAATTACCTTAAAACGATTTAGTGTAAAGTATTAGCTCGGAATTAATTTTAATATCGAGCTAATACATTAATAATATCTTTAACTTATTGAAAGTCCCACGATATGTTAGACACTAAGGCGCAGGGCTCACACCTAAAATCAAATAATCCAAACCAGGATTCAGGTAACCTCCAATCGCCATTACAGCTTGGGCATTTACGCTCTAGTTCAGAAGTTTTATCGGTGCCACCTACGCGGTATATATAGTAATACACAGGTTTTTTAGTTAAAAAGCTAATTCGTTTAGTAATGTCTTTACCGCGGCGGAATAAGTCGCTTTTAATACTCGAAATTTCTTCAAGAGCAGGAAACTCACAACGTGTTGCGCCATTAATTTGAATTTGATCGCAGGCTTGCCAGTCTTCCTGCCATTTAATTAAGGTTTTATAATCACCATTAGCAATTGCTGGGATCCGAAATAGCGGTACCGGTAAAAAGTCGTCACCACAATAAAGTGGGCTACAAGTATGCACATAAGTGGTGTATAAAATATAGCTAGAAGGCTCGGCGCAGCAATCAGACCCATTAGAATGAATATCTTGACCAATAATTTTTACTTTTGGCGCAAGTAAACCAGCGCTGTGCAATTGCTCAATGCTGTGTTTTACAAATGGACTATTGTTAAGCGGGTGCATAGCATCTTCGTTTGGGCACATAACACGGGTAATAAAGTAACCATCTTTTAAAACAGTAGGAAACTCTTCGCCCATTATTTGGCCATTAAAACGTAGCGCATTAACCAAGCGATTAATAGCTTGTTCGGCTTTCTCTAAAGTGGTGTCTTGGTAGCAATCAAAGGTTAAATCAACAACGAACATTTATAGTCTCGAATTATTATTTTTCTAGTAGGGTAAGTAACCGGTCGAGCTTTTCTTCAATTCTGTCTAGCTGCGAAGTTTTAGAATCGCTACTACTCGGCTGTACTTGGCTTTTCATTAAGTTATAAATTGAATCTGGATTGTTTTTATACTGACTCACCGCCGCAATAATAACAGGCATCGGCACAGGCTTAATTAAACGACTTTTAGTAAGCGCGACAGTAGGTACTTTGCCTTCATCAAGAAGGACTTTAATTGCATCAAATACAGCAGCATTCATTAGGTTTATAACTCTTTAGTATAAATAGGTACGCAGCATGAAGCTGCTGCGTGGGGGCTATAGTAACAATAAATAGAGAGGGGCACATTAAATGTCCCAAATTAAATTAATTACCTTAAAATTAATTACCTTAAAATTAATTGCCTTGGCGAAGGCGTACATCAAGCTCGTCAATAACTTCACTCCAATCACTGTCCTCTGCCAGTGATTCAGCTAAAAAATGCTGTTGAGATTCATCCCAAAAAGGTGCATCTTGTATTAACGTTGTATCTGCAATCGCATGAGAAGCAATAAAGGCATCAATCTGAGCTTCAGAACTAGGTAAGCCAAGTTGTGCAAACAGCGTATTTATATCGTGCTTTGTTGTATCCATGTTGTGCTCCTAGCGTGTCAAAATAAGATTATAAATAAACTATAGCCTAAGCCAGCTAAACTCACGCTGAATTTACCATTAATAACTTTACAGCTATAGTTTAGAAAGTGAGTTAATAAAGCGCTTATTTACAGAAAAAATATAAATTTAATATGTGTGTAAGTTGTAGCTATGAGTAAACCCAATCGCATTAAATTAGTGAGTGATTATAACGACAAGCTAATGGCTTAATCACAAGGCGAAAATAATGATATGTTGTTCTAATACAAAAAAGGAATAATAAATGACTGTGACCACCCAAGCCGATACATTTAGCGTACAGTATTTAGCCGCAGAAGATATAAGTATTGCCGCGAGTTTAATTTATCAGGCGTACCACGACGATCCTATTTTACAAACTATGCTCAATTATGAGCAAGAGAGTAAATCGGCCTACGAAAAAAAGCTTCGGTCATTAATTCGCGAAGAGCTAAGTAGCTTTTGGCAAGAGAAACAGCCACTTATTGGTTTATATCGTAACGACAAACTTAAAGCCGTTGCCTGCGTGTTCGAATCAAACAGCCAATTACAGGCGCAGCGTTATTGGCATTGGCGCTTAAAGCTAATGTTAAGTGCTGGTTACTTACAAACCAATCAATTAATAGATAAAGAGCAAACAATTAGAGATGCACTACAGCAGCAGGGCAACTACTATTTTTTAGCTTTTATTGCGGTCGATCCGCATTTTCATGGCCAAGGATTTGGGCGTTATTTGTTAAGAGGCCTAAATGACCTAGTTCAATCTAATGCTGAGTCTGCAGGTATGGCGGTGTTTGTAACGCGCAAAGAGCATACTCAGTTTTTTAAAACCGAAGGGTTTGAAAGCTTTAAGCAGCTTACTTTTAATAAGGTTGCGGGCGAATTGTTATTTAAGTCAAAAAACTAAATTTAATTTAGGTTAAAGGTAGCCTGTCTTGGTGGTTAATATCCCAAAACGGACATATGACCGTGAGATATATCTTACATCGCTGTGCGAGTTGTCAGTTTAAATTGCGTGAAAATGGTTTTTTATTACCTATTTTATTGATATTAAAGGTTATTTTTATGATTCTTGTTTTTTAATATAAATGCCATTTAATAATTAACAGCTAGGTACTATATCTACTAGCCATTTGCTTTAAACTTTACTTTGTCAAGACGACACAGCTCAATGATTGAGTGATTGCCAAGGATACGGAAGTAGGCAACATAGCAGACGCTAGCAAGAAGCAAAACGGACAAGTTAACACGGACGCAAGGATGAACAGGAAAGTGCATGATGCGCTTAAGTGGCTGGAGCTACTAAAGGATAATCAAGGATGGTGCTACAGGAAGTAGCCGGAGCGTTAGTTTACGCAGGACAGCCAAGGTGGCAAGAGGATATTGCAGGATGCAATGTGAGGGTGAACAAGGTTGTTTACTCGTTCAGAGGATGATAATACGGATTACACAGGTAAAGGATACCTAACAGGATGTTTGTCAATTGGGGCGTAACTTTAGTTACGCCTTAGTTTTTTGTGTTTTACTCACTTTTTAATTTACCCTTACCCTAATTTAAACTTTTAGTGCAGTATAAAGGTTATATTTTATGCGGTGGAATAACCACACTTTTTAAATACTCATTTTCCATGATCAGTATTCCCTGATAGGCATTTTCGCCATCACTTGAAAACTCAAAAATAAATTCGCTTTTCACTCCAGGTTTACCACTTTTTAAAAAGCCAAAGCGGCGTTTACTACAGGCAACGCTCATTAATTGCACCTGCAGTTGTTCGCTTTGGCGTTTAGCATGAACGTTCGCCGCCTCGGCTACTTTTCGGTTTAGCCAAAATAAGTAAATTACACTACCAATCAGTATGAACGTCCATAAACTTGCCATTTAAGAGAATAACCTTCCAATTGCACGCGCGAGGGTTTCGCTACGATTTTCTTTACGTAATAAGCCTAATAAATGCGGGCGAATAGTGGGTATTGCAACTAAATCAGCAAAAATACTCACAAATAGTTCAGTAATTTGTTGATGATGCGCACAGTTATCCATAAACACATGTAAGCGCTCAGGGTCTTCTAGTTGTTTAAAGCAACGCCCAGCAATAGTGAGCAGTACATCAGCATCTTGATTAACAGATGAAGTTAATACGCTATCTACTAATTGAGCGGTTAAGCCTTGCGCTTTAGAAAGCGAGCGTAGCGCTACTGTAACAGCAAACGGGTCGTTATTTTTTATAGCTGCTTGGCCGTACTCTACTAGTAACTGGCTAAATGAGGGCGGTATTTCTACATGCTCAAGCATGGCGCTAAGGGGCTGTAATACCTCAGCGGGCAAATGAGGCCAGGCTTTTTGTATATCAACTAAGTTAGTCTCATTATTTAAGCGCAGTGCAAAATCGGCAATGCCTTGTAGTGCCACACTTTGCCAATTTTCAAAACCCAGCTTGCCACTAAAGTACAACTGCGTATGCTCGTAATACTGTGATGCAGGTTGCTTTAATAATACTTTAAGTTGCGCATTAAAGGCTGCTAATTTATTGGCATTTGGTGTAAAAACATAAGGGTTGTTATCAAGTTTACCGTCGGCTTGCTCACCGGTAAGCTGTGTGCCGAGTGCTTCAATTACCATGTCGGCAAAGTGATCGCGACTCGCACTCATCAATTTGCTTTGCTCATCTACTGGAAATTTTAAAAACCATACATAAGGTTCTTTACTCGCTTTACTATCCCAAAACTGAATAGCTAACCATGCATGACCAGTAAGCGGATATGGGTAAGGGACTTGTGCTTGCTCTATATCTAAAAATTGCTTTTTATCAAGCTTAGTTATGTGCCTACCAATATCAAACGCGCGCCACTGAGTACCTGCATTATCTAAAAGCTGCCCTAATGTCGCTATTTGCTTACTCATCGTTTTCTCAATTGTTTTTACTACAAAATTGCGTCAATTATACGCCATAGCAAAGATTGAGGGAACCGCGCTTATAGAGTTTGAGTTTTGATTTTGCTAAATAACCAAGCAAGCGGGGGTAATATTAAGCGGGTATTTTCAGTGACTATAATTTCGCTCTTAATAAATACAAATGGTATTATTACTTCATCTAGTTTTAAAAGGGCGGTTATGTACCAGCAAACTCAAGCTTATTTAGTGCAGTTAAGGGCACTTTTAAAAAAGCATCAGCTTTGGCAAAATGAGCCAATAGCAGCAGAAGCATTACAGTCAAACGTGCCTTTTTGCCACGACACCATGGCGTTTGAGCAGTGGTTACAGTTTGTATTTATTAAAAAATTTGAGCAACTAATTATTGACGAGCAGCCATTGCCGCGCAACTTTGCAATTGCTCCTATGGCACAAATGACGCTTACGAGTAAAAAAGGCAGCGGTGAAATTATTACTCTATTAACAGCCCTTGATGCTTTTTTAGGAGAGCCAAATGAGTGAGCGCCCAGCACCAATTGAGTATGGCGAACTGACTATTTTGTATCAGGATGAAAACTACGTAGCCATAGATAAACCTTCAGGCTTATTAGTGCATCGCTCGTTTTTAGATAAGCACGAAACCCAGTTTGCTATGCAAATGCTGCGCGATCAACTTGGGCAGCATGTTTTTCCGGTACATAGGCTCGATAGACCCACATCGGGGGTGTTACTGTTTGCGTTAAGTTCAGAAGCTGCCCGCGATATGAATCAGTTATTTATTGAAGGCACTATGAGTAAACGCTATTTAGCCTTAGTACGTGGTTTTGCACCTGAGTCGGTATTTTTAGATAAACCACTAAAAGAAGAGCTGGACAAAATAGCAGATAAGTTTGCCGATCAAGACAAAGCACCACAAGAAGCGCAAACTCAGTTTAATTGCTTACACCAAGCAGCCTTGCCTATTCCCATTGGCAAGTACCCTACAGTGCGCTACTCCCTCGTAGAGTGTTTTCCTAAAACGGGGCGTAAACATCAAATTCGTCGGCATTTAAAGCATTTATCACTGCCTATCATTGGCGATGTAAACCATGGTGATAATCAGCATAATCAATTTTTTAGGGAGCATTTTGAGCTGCGCAGATTAATGTTATTTGCAACTGAGCTTAGCTTTGTGCACCCTTATAGTAATGAATCAATAACAATTAAAGCGCCACTAGGTGATGCAATGCTCAGCATTTGCAAACAACTAGGTTGGCCAGATGAAGAAAAGGATTATTAATTAATGGCACATATTAGTATTTTTGTAGGCAGCGTATATGGCGGTGCAGAGCGTTTAAGTGACGAAGTAGCCACAACAATAGAGCAAGCTGGGCATGGCGTTACGGTATTTAATGAGCCAGTGTTGAGCGACATTCAAAGTGCATCACATATTTTAATTATCACCTCAACAACCGGCCAAGGCGATGTGCCTGATAACTTGGCTGATTTTTATAATCAGTTAAATAGTACTTTTCCTATGTTAACCGACAAGCCATTTGGAATTATTGCCATGGGCGACAGAAGCTACGGCGACACCTTTTGTGGTGCAGGGCGCAGCTTTGATGAATTATTACGTGACTTACAAGCTAAGCCTGTTGGTAACCGCTTAGAGGTTGATGCCTGCGAAGACTTTGAACCTTGGCCGGTTACCGAGCCGTGGTTAAAAAATTGGCTTAGTAAGCTTTAATTATTAATAAAGGTGAGTGTTACCCTAAGCTCACCTTTATTATCTGAGTTATTTTATTTTTAGGTAGCAAAATAGCTATGCAGCTAAATCCCATCGCGGTTCATTTGTCTGAAAGTTTTGGCGTAGGCAATCAGCATATCAGTATCAAACCAATCGGTAGTGGGCTGATCAATAGTACATGGTTACTTAGCACTGCTAAAAAGTCGCTAGTAGTACAAAAGCTCAATGTTGATGTGTTTCCTGAGCCCGGTTTACTCGTAAAAAATGCCCGTTTAATAGAGCAACACCTAACTAGCAAGCAGCAATTGGGTGAGTACAACTTAGATATTATTCGCCACGTAGCGACTATTAATAATGACTATTTAGTTAACTGTGATCAGGGGGTATGGCGAGCACTAGAGTTTATTGGTGGCAGTTACAGCGACGATGTAGTCACTAATGCTACCCAAGCGCAAACTGCGGCGAATGCCTTTGGTCAATTTGCTGTGGCGCTAGAGGATTTTGATGCAGAACAATTGCACCATGTGATCCCTGACTTTCATAACTTAGCCATGCGTGCACAGACGTTTAAAACTGCAGTTAGTCTTGACCCAGAGCAGCGCTTAGCTAGTTGCCAAGCTGAGGTTGATTTTTGTTTATCGCAATTTACACTCATTGATGAACTCCAAGCATTAGCAGGATCTATACCGGTAAGGCCTTGTCATAACGATACAAAAATAAATAACATGCTGTTTTGTGAGCAATCACATAATGCTAAAGCGGTAATCGATTTAGACACTTGTATGCCAGGGTATTGGCTTTACGACTTTGGTGATATGGTACGCACCTTTTGCTCACCAGAGCAAGAAGACTCCACCGATTTAAGTAATGTAGGTGTGCGCGAAGAAATATTTGCAGCCATAGTTAAAGGTTACGTAGAGCCATTAAAAGGCCTGATCACCGAGCAAGAAAAACAAAGCTTTTGGCTAGGTGCTAAAGTGATGACCTTTATGATAGGCCTGCGATTTTTAACAGATTATATTGATGGCGATAATTATTTTTCAATCAAACATGCCAATCATAATTTAGAGCGGGCGCAAAATCAGTTTGCGCTTTATAAAGATATTATTGCAAAACAAAGCACCCTTAAAGCAATATTAGCACAAGCCTAAAATAACTAAGGCGCTATAAGCGCCTTAGTTTTACCTGTTGCAGTTTAACTGCTTCTAACATCTACTTTTAATTTAAGCTTTTGCCCCGGCTGTAAATACTTTTGTCCGGCTAAACTATTCCACTTTATAATGTCGTTTACAGTTAAGTTAAACTTAGACGCAATACGCGCTAACGAATCACCACGGCGCACTTTATACGTAATTGTACGATGCGTAGTGTTTGCTGCTGTCTTTGCTTTATTAGCAGATTTATATACCGTTAGCTTTTGATTTAAACGCAATGTGGCGCTTTTCTTCAGCTTATTCCACTTTGCAAGCTCATCCATAGTGACATCGTATTCACGACTAATATCCCACAGCGTATCACCACTTTTAACCGTATGCGAAAGCTTAGTACGGCTGGTATTATTAGCCGCAGAGCGCATTTGCTCTGGTAAATGTTCGCTATTAATTGCGCCATCAGTTAGTGGCACTAATAGTTGCTGACCGACTCTAATTGTATTTGAGCTTAACTTATTTAATGATCGGATTGCACTGGTGCTGGTGGTAAACTTTTTGGCAATAACCGATAAACTGTCGCCACGCTCAACCGTATATTGCTGCCAGCGTAAGCGGTTTTTAATATCAGTATTAGCTAATTTTTGACTAAACTGCTCAGCTTTATCAACCGGTAATAGTAAAGAATGCGGGCCATTAGGATCGGTTGCCCAACGATTAAAACCAGGGTTTAACCTATACAACTCAGTGAGTGTTATATCGGCCATTTCTGCAGCGAGTGCTAAGTCAATTTGCGAACCAATTTCAACTACTTCAACAACTTGTGCATTTATAATAGGATTCCACGTCACGTTAAAGTCATCTGAGCGCTTTAATAAGTCGGCCAGTGCTAATAATTTTGGTACATAGGCGGTGGTTTCGCTAGGTAAATCAAGTGACCAAAAATCGGTCGGCAAGTGTTTCTTGCGATTCTTTTTAATCGCGCGCAACAAACGACCTTCACCCGAGTTATAAGCTGCAATGGCATTGAGCCAATCGCCCTCAAGGGTTTTGTGTAAATACGACAAGTAATCAAGCGCAGCGCGAGTTGATTGTACTATGTCGCGACGCCCGTCATACCACCAGTTTTGCTTTAAATCGAAACGCTCACCGGTTTGTGGCATAAATTGCCAAATACCCGACGCTGTGCGATGCGAGTAACCAAACGGATCAAAAGCACTCTCTACAATAGGCAGCAGTGCAATTTCGATAGGCATTTCACGTTTTTCTATTTCTTCAACAATAAAATGCAAATAAGGTTCGGCACGCTTCGAAATACGATTTAAATAAGATTGGTGCTTTGCATAATAGTTACGCTCGGTAACTACGGGGCGATTTTGCGGCACCTCTATTGAAAGCTGGTAACGAATACGCTCCCATACATCATCAAAAATAGGTGCTTCAGTGTCAGTATCTTTAACGTGTTGATACTTGGCGCTGCTCATTAATGCATTGCTAATATCGTGTGGACTTGCGCCTCCAAGCTGCTTATTTGCTTGAGTTGCGGCTTGCGAGTCAGTGTTTTCGTTTGTTAACGTTTGACAGCCGCTTAGTGCTAATACTAAAACCAGTAATAGGGGAGATTTATTCATAAATACCAATACATGGGGTAAAAAACTCGGCGAATACTACCCGTTATGAGCTAACATTGCCACTTGTGACCTTTTAAAACACTTAGCAATAATCAAATGCTAATTTTAACTTTTTGATTGCTAAACAAAAAGTACATGTGGCTATTGGTTAGCGGATTAAAAATGGTCTTTGAACTTTCTCAGACCCGCAAAGTTTTCCCAAGGTTCATTGTTTTTTGTAACCGAGCAAAATTCTTTTGGTAATAGTTCAGTAATGTTAGGTAAATCGCTGCGCATAAAGGGGTTTATTTTTAGCTCTTGGCCGATAGTGCTTGGTAAAGTAATTCCATTTTTGCTGCGCAGTTCATCTACTCTTTTACTATAGGCAAGTAGCTCTGGGTTACGCGGTTCAATGGCTGTTGCAAAAGCGAGGTTAGCTTGAGTGTATTCGTGAGTACAGTAAACTTTGCAATCAGCAGGTAATTCGCGCAGTTTATTAAACGAGTGCCACATTTGCTCTGCAGAGCCTTCAAATAAACGCCCACAACCACCACTAAATAAAGTATCACCAGTAAAGGCAAGTTGTTCATTAACATAACAAATATGATCTAGAGTATGCCCGGGTGTCGCTATAATATTAAAAGCAGTATTAAGCACTGTAATACTTTGGCCATCAGTAAGTTGCTGAGTAATCCCCTTAAACGGGCTGTTAGTTGGGCCGTATACAGCAATATTTGGGTTTTCGCTAACCAGCTTTGCTACGCCATCGGTATGGTCGTAATGATGATGGGTAATTAAAATACCCGCCAAGGTTAAATTATGCTGCGCCAAATAATCAAGTACTGGTTCTGCTTGGCCCGGATCGACTACCCAAGCTTGCGGATTATTGCTTGTAGTTAAGCACCAAATATAATTATCTGAAAAGGCTTTAATTGCTTTGACTTGCACCATGTAACGTTGCTCTATAAAGTGACAGTTAACACCTAGTATAACGAGCTCATAAAATGAAACCAGCCCTTAGTTTTCAAGAAGGACCTAAACCGTTGTCATGGCAGCAGTTTCCTCATGGGGATTATTTACGCTGTGAGATTGAACGTAAATTAGCGCCGTGGCTTCCCCGTATGTTTGGCTACCATATGCTTAAGTTAGGTAGTTTGAGTGGCGAGCTAAACACCAGTAAATGTTTAATAAAACACCAAGTGTGCGTAGCGCAAGCGGGCGCTCACACCGGCGTTATTGCCGATATAGACGAATTACCATTTTATGAGCACACTATTGATGCATGTATTTTAAGCCATTGCTTAGAGTATCACTCAGATCCTCACCATATTTTACGCGAAGCACATCGCACTTTAATTTCAGGTGGGTATGTTGTGATAACGGGCTTTAATCCGTTTAGTTTATGTGGGCTTGCGCAATTATTACCATTTAGTGGCCAGAAACTGCCATGGACAGGGCGTTTTTTTACCCCTGCACGGGTTAAAGATTGGCTTAATTTATTGGGATTTGAAATAGTGAGTGATGAGCGCTTTATTTACTCATCACTGGCGCGAGGTAATAGATTGTCGCGTTTTGCGTTTTGGCGTAACTTTACCAAACAATACTTAAAACCTATGGGCAGTGTTTACATGCTGGTGGCACGTAAACGTGTTGCACCGCTCACACCCATTAAACCTAAGTGGCATGCTCGCCCGCGCTTTACAACAGTAGAAGGGGGCCTTAGACAAACCTCAAAGCAACACTTAAAGCATTGTGAGCAAATTAAAAAGTAATTTGGTATGTGCTAGGGCGTGTTGATCTTTGTGGTATGAAAAACAAACAGCATGAAGATAAGGTATAATTGAATTCGCCAGAAAACTTTACACCGAACCTACATGCCAAGATTAATGTTAACAGACGGGACATGGA